>JACQUF010000103.1 GCA_016210435.1 Chloroflexota bacterium | reverse complement strand
TGCTTGTACTGGTCGTGGCCAGCCCGGCGCACCGAATTCGGCGGAGAGGAAGCCGGCAGGTACTCCCGCGGCGAGCGAGGGGTGCGGGTGCGGCTGAGGTGGTGTTCGACGATGCGCCGCTCCTGCATAATTGAGGGGCGGTGTTCCACTCGGGGAAGATAGAGATGAACGGTATAGAGGCACTACCCGCGTTCGAGGACCTTGCTCGCGAACTGGCGCAGCCGGTCATGCGCTATCTCGAACGCTATGCCAAGGGGGAAATCGACCAGCAAGAGTACGAGGAGAAGAAGTCTGCGATTGCCTCTTCAGGGTAACGCTCGCGCGTCAAGATGCATGGCCCAACCCGCCGTTCCGTCACCCGGCTTGACGAAATGGATGTAATCAGGTGCAGCGAAAACAAACCCGCGCTGCCAAGCACGACGCCCTACGATGCATCATTGCTCGCAAGCGTCTTGGACCTGCCCAGTTGACTGTCCCGGTCCGGCCAGGAACGGATATTGGCGATACACTACAATACCGCGAAATAACCGGAGATAGACAAATGATACGCAGGTCATTGGTCCCTGCTTTTCTAACTGCATTGAGTTTCGCCCTGCTGCCGGCAGGACCGGCAGCGGCACAATCTCCCCATACCCACGAGCACAGCTTCGGCGGCGCGGAGAAATGGGCGAAGGTATTCGACGATCCCAAGCGTGACGCTACGCAAAAGCCCCATGAGGTGATCCAGGCGTTGGCGCTCAAGCCGGAGGCGCTCGTCGCGGACATCGGTTCCGGCACCGGCTACTTCGCGGTGCGGTTCGCGCACGCCGTTCCGAAAGGGCGCGTCTATGGGGTGGACACCGAGCCTGACATGGTGAAGTACCTCGCCGAGCGCGTGAAACGCGAAAAACTGGGCAATGTAAGCGCAATCGCAGCCGCACCTGACGATCCGCGTCTTCCGGAAAAAGTGGACCTGATCGTCATGGTGGACGTGTTCCACCATATCGCGGATAGGGCGCGCTATTTGAAGAAGCTGCAGGGTTCGCTCAAGCCCGGCGGGCGCATTGCGATCATCGACTTTCGCATGGATTCGCCCGACGGCCCGCCGAAGCGTGTGCGGATTGCACCGAGCCGCGTCAAAACCGAGTTGAGTAGTGCCGGCTACGCGCTGCTTGAGGAGCACAGCTTTCTGCCGAACCAGTATTTCCTCGTGTTCAGGTCGAACAGGCCCTGACCCTATGTGCGCGAACAATCGATCAAGTGCGCAATAGAAGTTGCAGCGGCGTTGGGATCGGCCCAACGCCGCGCACTCGCATTTGAAGTGCTATTGCCGCTCGAGGATCGGGCTTCTATCCCGGTGGTGCAGAAGGACCTTGCGGACCCGCGTCGCCTTTGGGACCGGGATCGCCTTTCGGGCCAGCGGGGCCTGAAGCGCCTGGCTCGCCCTTCGCGCCGGGAGGTCCAGACGGACCTTGCGGCCCTGGGTCCCCTTTGTGACCCGGGTCGCCTTTGGGACCTAGGTCTCCCTTCGGCCCGGCGAGACCTGAAGCGCCTGGCTCGCCTTTCGCGCCCGGAGGTCCAGACGGACCATGCGGGCCTGGATCGCCTTTGTGACCCGGATCGCCTTTGGGACCGGGATCGCCTTTCGGGCCAGCGGAACCTGAAGCGCCTGGCTCGCCCTTCGCGCCTGGAGGTCCAGACAGACCTTGCGGCACTGGGTCCCCTTTGTGACCCGGGACGCCTTTGGGACCGGGATCGCCTTTCGGGCCGGCGGGACCTGAAGCGCCTGGCTCGCCCTTCGCGCCGGGAGGTCCAGACGGACCTTGCGGCCCTGGATCGCCTTTGTGACCTGAATCACCTTTGTGACCTGGGTCTCCTTTCGGGCCAGCGGGACCTGAAGCGCCTGGCTCGCCCTTCGCGCCGGGAGGTCCAGACGGACCTTGCGAGCCTGGGTCGCCTTTGTGACCCGGATCGCCTTTCGGCCCAGCGGCACCTGGAGCCCCTGGTTCGCCCTTTACGCCCGGAGGTCCAGACGGACCTTGCGGGCCTGGGTCGCCCTTGTGACCCGGATCGCCTTTCGGGCCGGGGGGACCTGAAGCGCCATGTTCGCCCTTCGCGCCCGGAAGCCCCGAAGGACCTTGCGGGCCCGGATCGCCCTTGGGACCCGGATCGCCTTTGGGACCGGAGTCTCCTTTCGGCCCTAGCTGACCTTGCGTCCCAGCGTCGCCCCTCTCTCCCTTCGGACCAACTAGTCCGGCAGGTCCTTGAATTCCCTGGTCACCCTTGGGTCCGGAAGGCCCTTGTGGACCGGCGTCGCCCTTCTCACCCTTTGGGCCCGGGGCGCCCGC
>JACQUF010000090.1 GCA_016210435.1 Chloroflexota bacterium | reverse complement strand
GATTCAGGTTCCTGACGAACAACCCGAAGAAGATCGTGGGGCTCGAAGGCTACGGCCTCGAGATGGTCGAGCGGGTGCCCATCATCGCTGACCCGCGACCGGAGACAGAACGCTACCTGGCAACCAAGCGGGCGAAGATGGGGCACATCCTCGACATCGCCAACCTCGGCTCCTAGTGGTCAGGATGCGCCTCCATTTCCTCTGTCTCTTCGCAGGCCTTGGGCGGTTGGAAACTCCCTCCTGTGGAAGGAGGGAGCCAGAGGGTGGAGGAGCTTGATCCCCCGCTTCCAGATTCCCGCCCTCCAAGGAGCGGGGGTTTCCAACCGGATTTCCGCGATGAGAACCGGCCGAAGCGAGTGGAACGGCAGGTTGCGGGCATGAAACAGTTATCTGGCCATCCGGACGGACGCGGCCTTCGCATTGCCATAGCGGTCGCCCGTTTCAACGAATACGTCACGCGCCGTCTCCTCGAAAGCGCCGTCAGCACCCTGAAGAAGCAGGGCGTCAGAGATGCCGATATCACGGTCGCATGGGTGCCCGGCTCGTTCGAGCTCCCTGGAGTTGCCGCGCGCCTGGCGGAGACCGACGGCGTCGACGCCGTGATTTGTCTCGGGTGCGTGATCAAAGGGGAGACTGCCCATTTTGAGTACGTCGCCGGTGGGGCGTCGGAAGGGCTCGCCCGTGTCGCCATCGAAATCGGCAAGCCCGTGATCTTCGGCGTGCTGACGACCTACACCACGGACCAGGCGATCAAGCGTGCTGACGAATCGGGGCTGGATCTTGGTGCGGACTTCGCTCGAGCCGCGATCGAGATGGCGAATCTGCATCGCACAATAGGGGATAGGGCATAGAGGGCCCGGGGGCTAACCTGCAACCTAGGCCCTGGGCCCTGATGGTCGGGCCCTCAATTGAGCGAGTTAGCCAACTCGCTCAACTGATTGCATCTCCCACGCTTCGAGGATGTCTTCGGGCTCGAAGTCGTTGAAGTTGGTCAGCACGATGCCGCCCTCGTAGCCCGCCACCAGCTCGCGGACGTCGTTCTTCAGGTGGCGCAAACTGGCAATCGGGCCGTCGTACAGGACCTTCCCTGCGCGGAGCGCGCGGACGTTGGCGCTTCGGGCAATCTTGCCTTCCGTCACGCGGAACCCAGCGGCCTTGCCCCGGCGCCCGACCGAGAAGACGGCCTGAACAACGGCACGGCCGAGGACGGCCTCGCGTTGTTCCGGCGCCACGAGCCCCTTGATCGCGGTCGTGAGATCTTCCACCAGCCGGTAGATGATGTTGTACCGCCGGATCTCAACGCCGTGGCTTTCGGCCTGCTTCAACGCACCCGGCTGGACGTCGGTCTCGAACGCGATGATGAGCCCGCCCGACGCCTGGGCGAGCATTACGTCCATCTCGTTGACCGGGCCTGCTGAGGCGTGGATCACTTTGACCTGAACTTCTGCGGTCGAAAGCGGCTCCACAACGCGGCGCACAGCGTCGATCGAACCGGCGCTGCCGGTCTTTACGACGAGGTTCAGCTCTCTGACGCCGCCGGCGCGGGCGCCGCGCATCACCTCGGCAAGCGTGGGCGGTTTGACGATATCTCCCCGTTGCTGCGCGAGTTTCAGCCGGGTCTCGGCCAGCTGCCGGGCCGTCTGCTCGTCTTCGACGACGTCCAAGGCGTCGCCAGGTTCAGGCAGGCCGTCGAGCCCCATGATCTGGATCGGCGTCGACGGGCCGGCTTCGGCTACGCTCTGGCCGAATCCGTCGACCATGGCGCGGACGCGGCCACGGACCGTGCCGACTATGACGTTGTCGCCGAGCCTTACCGTGCCAGACCGGACGATGACAGTGGCCAAAGACCCGCGAGAGCGATCCAGATAGGACTCGACGACCACGCCGCTCCCCGGACGGTTCGGATTCGCCTTTATCTCCTCGATCTCGCTGACGAGCAGGATGCTTTCGAGAAGCTCGTCGATCCCGGCACGCTTCAATGCCGAAACCTCGGCAGAAACGACGTCGCCGCCGTAGGACTCCACGATGAGCCCGAGTTCGGCGAGTTGCTGCTTGACGCGGTTGGGGTCCGCGCCGGGTACGTCCACCTTGTTGATCGCAACGATGATGGGCACCTTGGCTGCGCGGGCGTGGTCGAGCGCCTCGCGCGTCTGTGGCTGGACACCGTCATCCGCGGCCACGACGAGGACCGCGATGTCTGTGACCTGAGCGCCTCGGGCGCGCATCTGGGTAAACGCCTGATGGCCGGGCGTGTCGATGAACGAGATCTTCTTGTCCTGCCATTCGATCTGGTAGGCGCCGATCCGTTGCGTAATGCCACCAGCCTCCGACGCCGCCACCTGCGTGCCGCGGATTGCGTCGAGAAGGGTCGTCTTTCCGTGGTCGACGTGCCCGAGGATCGTCACGATCGGCGGCCGCGGGACCGCATCCTTGTCGGTTTCATCGGCGACCCGTTCCTTCGCAAGGCTCTCTTCCTTGCTACGGGGCTTACGGACCGGGATTCCGAAGATCGTGGCGACCTGAGCGGCGGTCTGGAAGTCGATCTGCTGGTTGACCGTTGCCATCGTGCCGATGCGCATCAATGCCTTGATGGCCTCGATCTGCGAAACGCCGAGGATTTCGGCGAGCCCGCCGACAGTTATGGTCGCAGGTATCTCGACCGGTCCGGTAGCTTCAGGCTTCGGCGCGGGCGCCGGGCTCCGCGTCGGGGGAGCTGGTGCAGGGCGGCGTGCGCCGCCGGCAGGCCGAGGCCCCGACGGCCGTCTGGCGCCGCCTCCTGCCTGGCCTCGATATGCCGGTGACCCTCTTCTCGCCATAATCTCCCCATTCTCTGGCAGACGGGCCCTCCAGTGAGGTGCGGCCGCTGCTATGACTGTATTTCGTACTTCTCTCGGGCTTGTTTCAGGAGGGTCGCCCGTGCCTCCGGCGGTACCGGCCCCCGCAAGGTGTGGGAGAGCCTTCCCTTTTCGAGTGCGATTTCCCAGCAAGCGAGGCGCCTGCAAACGTAGGCGCCCCGCCCGGGCACGTTCCGGGGAGGGTCAAGGGCCACCTCTCCCGAAGGCGTGCGAACGAGCCGAACGAATTCTGATTTAGGCCCCTTGGTCCGGCAGGCCACGCAAGAGCGCAGTGGCACATGCTTTGGACGAAGAGGCTGTGGCAAGGGACTACGGCGTGCGCCCGCCCTTGCCGGCGCCGGCGCCGCCACTCGCTCCGGCGCTGCCGCCTGACGTACCGCCGGCACGTCGCGCCGCCGCCCGGCGAGCCTTGGCGCTCATCCTGTCGCCACCGCCGCGAGCCCGGCCGCCGCCCCGCTTCCCACCAGTCATCTCCCGGTAGTCGAGGATGTCCTCGGCGAACCGGATCTGCCCGGCAGTTTCGGCGAGCTGCATGTCCGGCACCTGCCAGATGTCTTCCGACGCCACGGTCGCGGCCTCCTCGCCCTCGACCTCTTCGGTTTCCGCTTCCTGCTCAGCCCTCTCCTGGGCTTCGAGTGCCTTCAGCTCTTCTTCGAGCGAGAGCAGCGCGAGTTCCTCTTCGGGCGTCAGAGAAGGTTTGCCCTCTGCGGGCGCGGGCGGCTGTGCCGCGGGCGGCCGTTTCGCAGTTGGCTGTGCCGCGGGCGCGGCAGCCGCGGGCCGCACGATTTCCTTGACTTCGGCCGCGGCCTGTGCGGGGGCGTGAGCGGCTGGAACGACGACCCTTGGTGGCTGAGCCGGCGCCGGTTCGATGTGAACCGGGGCAGGCGCAGCTGCGGCAGGCTTCGGCGCAGCCTGCGGAACAGGGGCGGACACGACCCCGCCCTCGGTCAGGTTCTTGATATCTATCCGCCAGTTGGTCAACTTCGCGGCGAGGCGCGCGTTCTGCCCCTCGCGTCCGATCGCCAGCGAAAGCTGCCGGTCCGGCACGATCACCGTCGCTGAATTCTCGGCATGATCGAGGCGTACTTCCTCGACCTGTGCCGGACTCAACGAGTTGGCGATGAACGCGGCGGGATCGGCGTTCCATTCGATGACGTCGATCTTCTCGCCCATGAGCTCGTTGACAACGTTCTGAATCCTGATTCCCCGCAGTCCGACGCAGGCGCCAACCGGGTCCACGCCTTCCTGGTTTGAGGCGACGGCGACCTTCGAGCGCATGCCAGGCTCACGGGCGATCGCCTTGACCTCAACGACCCCGTTGAAGATCTCGGGTACCTCGGTCTCAAAAAGCCGCCTGATCAGCTCGGTGTGAGTGCGTGACGCGATGATTTCCGGGCCGCGGACCGACCGGCGTACTTCTACTATGTACGCCTTGACTCGCTGGCCTGGACGGTAGCGTTCGCTCGGGACCTGCTCGCTGGGCGGCATGATGGCCTCGGCCCGCCCCAGGTCGATGGTCACGAAGCGCGAGTCGACTCGCTGAATGACCGCTGTGATGACCTCGCCGGCCTTGCCTGCGTACTCGTCGTAGACGAGCTCACGCTCGGCGTCCCGCAGGCGCTGCATCACAAGCTGCTTGGCAGTCTGCGCGGCGATCCGTCCGGGGTTCGATTCGATGTAACCGGTCGTGATAATGTCGCCGATCTTGGCGTTGGGCTTGACCTTCCTGGCTTCTTCGACGGTCAGCTGCATGCCAGCGTCTTCGACAAGTTCGACTACGTGCTTGACGCGCCGGACCGTGACATCGCCGGTGTCCGGGTCGAGTTCAACCAGAATGTCCTGCCCGTTCGAAACGCGGTCGCGCTTGTATGCGGTCACGAGCGCGTCACGTACGGCACCAATTACGACATGAGCCGGGAGATTGCGCTCGGCCGCGAGTTGCGTCACTGCGAGCAGTAATTCGCTTTTCATCGCGCCAGCTTCACCTCAGGGATTCGAAACCCCGTAAAGAACAAAGAAGTGGGTGCGAACCCACTTCCTACTAGAAAAAACTATCTGCTAAACCGTCGGTTAGTATAGCAG
>JACQUF010000096.1 GCA_016210435.1 Chloroflexota bacterium | reverse complement strand
GCCCGGACCATGCTGGCTGCGCGCCGCGATCTTGAGATCTTCCCCCTGGCGGTCGCCTGGCAGCCCGACCTCTCGCTCGCGGAACAAGTGCGGGTCCTCGACGTCCCGTGGGACTATCTCGAACGGGAAGTCCAGGACCGTGGCGCCTATCTGCTGGTCCTGCGGCTGGACCATCCCCGCGCGGTCGAAACTGGCAGCCTTGGGTTGATCACGTTCCAGCCGGGGTACTACGTGTACACCGGTTCGGCGATGGCGAACCTCCCCGCGCGCATCGGGCGGCATCTCCGCCGCCGCAAAACAATGCACTGGCACATCGATTACCTGCGTGAAGCGGCAGACACGGTGAAGGCGCTGCCGGTGCGCACGTCGCAGCGGATCGAGGAGCCCCTCGCGAAAGCCCTTTCAGGCATCCTGTCTGCCGGACCCTCGGGCTTTGGCGCGTCAGATTCGAGCCAGGCTACCCACCTCATCTACAGCGCGACCGACCCCATGCAGGACCGTCGGTTCCACGATGTGCTGCAATCATTCCGGATGCGCGCGCCGAACGAATAGGCCGCTACCAGAGCGCCAAGTTCTTCGGATAGCGATAGTCCCGCGGTTTGCGGTGCTTGGTGATAGCCGGCCGCGATCGCCGGGGTAATGGGCGGCGTGCGGACCTGTGCGTCGAGCCGTTCGAGCCAGGAACGGGCCGGGATTCCGATCGTGCTCGGCCAGATCAGGGGCGCCCCATGATCAATATGCCGCCATCGCAAGAAGCCCGTCACGGATTCGCCACGGACTACTGGTTTTTCTTCACCATTTCCTCACGGGGTGCTCGCGAGACTGAAGGTCGGCGTCCTACGGCAGGCCGCGAAGTCCGCTTGTCGCGGGAGCGGTCGCTGCGGAAGGGCTCGCCATGGCGCAGGATTCGTGGCGATTCCGGTAGCGGAACGAGTGGACGGCAGGTGCGATGCGCTGGTTCAAGCGACTGGGGATCCAGCGACGCATCATGCTCTACGTGGCCCTGGGACTGGCGCTGATGTTCAGTGTCGACGTTTACCTGGGCGTTCTGGCAATCCGCAAGGCCACGGAGCTGGTGTACCACGAGAGGCTCGGCATGGCCATCACCACGGCAACTGTGCTGGAGCACAACATCGATCAATTGGCCCATGACGTCGAATCAGTCCGAGGCCATTGGATTTCCGCCGGATCGAGGGACCAGTTTGTTGGCGTGGGGATCGATCTCCTGAGGGAGGTGTCCTCCGAACGGCCCTATCCGCTAATCTACGGGCAGAGCCTCTGGCTTGTCGATTCGAAAGGAAGAGTCGAGCTTACTGCCCCTGACTCGACCGCGATCACGGCTGACCCACTGCCTTCAGACCTCGTTTCTGCCGCCGGGGTGGGGAACGTGCTCACGGCTCCGCTCTCGCCGAAGACCGCTCAGTTCGGCAGCTTGCTCGTCCCGGTGAAGGATGACACCGGAAGGCTAATCCACATAGTGGTGCTCAATCTGGCGCCCGTCAAGGAGGACAAACCGTACTTCAGTCCGCCCGTAGCGGCTCTGGGTCCGATCAACTCGGAGGAGCCGTCCGAGACCTACAGGCTGGAAGTGCTGAATCCTGAGGGCAAGGTGGTCCTGACGCAGGGTGGTCGTAACCCTCTGGGGGCGACGAGCAGTCACTGGCAACTGTTCAAACAGGTCCGACCACAGGATGGCGGCCCTTTCATTTTTCTACACAAGCCCCGCAAGGATCAGAATTTCAAAGCTCACATCGTTGTGGCGGCACCCACGAGCTCAAATTCCTTACTCGTCACGCTTGAGCAGCCGCTGGATGTCGCGTTCGCCCTTCCTATTGAGCTTCGGCAGCGCCTGGTGCTATTTGCCTCTCTCGGCTTTGTCGCGGCGTTAGCCGTTGCCTGGGTCACGACACGCCACGTGGTGAAACCCACCGAGCGGCTGACCGCCGCTGCCCGGCGGATTGCAGCAGGCGAGGTGGCAACCCCCCTCAATCTTGGGGCCCAAGACGAGATCGGCGTCCTCGCTGACAGCCTGGAGACTATGCGTCGGCGTCTGCAAGCCTGGGGTCTGGAATTGGAGGCACAGGTCCAACAGCGGACCGCGGAGCTGGAACAGCGGAACCGGGAGTTGCGAGTTCTCACCGTGGAGCTCCAGCGCAAGGAGGAGCTACTTCGCGCCCTGCTTGCAAAAGTGCTTGGCGCCCAGGAGGAGGAGCGCAAGCGGGTGTCGCGGGAGTTGCACGATGGCATCGGCCAGGCGCTGTCCGCCCTCACCATGGGATTGGAGAGGATCGGAGACGGCGGCCCGAAGGGGCCGAACGACCTCGAGACGCGGGTTGACCGGCTAAGAGAACTCGCCACAGATGCACTGCGCGACCTGAGACGGCTGACCATTGCTCTTCGGCCCGCAGCGCTGGACGACCTCGGCCTCGTGCCCGCTATCCGCAGGTACGCAGAGCTGTTCCTGGAACCCGCCGGAGTGGAGTTCGAGGTTCAGGAGGAAGGTGCCACTGGCCGGCTCGATCCATCCCTGGAGACCATCGTGTACCGGGTCGTTCAAGAGGCCATCAACAACATCGCGAGGCACAGCGGCGCGGCGAAGGCAGTGATCCGCCTTCGATCGATGCCCGGTGTCATCGCCGTCACGGTGCGAGACAATGGTCGGGGTTTCGATCCGACCCTGGCGATCGACAGCCCGGGCGTTGGAATCCAGGGCATGCAGGAGCGCGCCTCACTGGCCGGTGGAAAACTCACGGTGGATAGCAAGCCGGACTACGGTACGGTCGTGCGGCTGGAAATACCTCTCAAACAGCCGGCCGGATTGTCTGCCGATGCCTAGGAACACGGTCCTCCTGATTGACGACCACGAGATCGTCAGGACCGGCGTGAGAGCCCTGCTGGAAGCGGAGGACGTCTTCGAAGTCGTTGGAGAGGCTGCCAATGCGGCAGAAGCCGTTCTCGAAGCAAGGAGACTTTCTCCTGATTTTGTCCTGATGGACATCACCCTTCCCGACGTGAGCGGCCTCGAAGTCCTGGCACGCATCAAGGAAACAGCGCCGAACGCCCAGGTCATCGTCCTGACCATGCACGATGATGAGGATTACTTCTTCCGGGCAATCCAGGCAGGCGCCGCAGGATATGTCGTTAAGGGCGCAGGGTCAGACCAGATCCTGGCCGCGCTTCGCGCCGTGCAGAACGGAGGCGTATACCTTCACCCCACCCTCGCGCGGGCACTGGTCGCCGACCACCTGCGTGAGCGGGACAGCCCCCTGGTG
>JACQUF010000084.1 GCA_016210435.1 Chloroflexota bacterium | reverse complement strand
GCGTAGATGTACAGCTTCGACCCGAAGCCACCGCCGACGTCGGGTGATATCACCCGTATCTTGTGCTCGGGGTGCCCGGTCACAAGCGCAAAGAGCAGCCGCACGAGGTGAGGGATCTGCGTCGAAGTCCACATCGTCAGGTTGCCGGACGCGGCCTCGTATTGCGCGACGACCCCGCGCGGCTCCATCGCGTTCGGGATCAGGCGCTGGTTGATGATTCTCTCTTTGACAACGACCTCGGCCTTGTTGCGGGCTGCCTGGTAATCGCCCCCGTTGATCTCCCAGTCGAATGCGACGTTACTGGGCGCGCCGCCTTCCTCGGCCTTGCCCTCATGCAGCACCGGCGCACCCCGCTTCGTCGCCTTTTCGGCGTCCACGACCGCGGGCAAGGGCTCATAAGTCACCCTGACGAGACGGGCCGCGTCGGCAGCGGTGTAGGCGTCCTCGGCGACCACCGCGGCCACCGGGTCTCCCACGTACCGCACCTTGTCGGCGGCGAGCGGCGGGTGCTTTGGCTGCTTGAGGTCCGGCAGTACCCATCCGGCAGGCAGGCTGCCGAGCTCTCCCGCGAGGTCTGCCGCGGTAAAGACGGCCACGACCCCCGGCATTTTTGCCGCGCGTGTCACGTCGATGCGTTTTATGCGGGCGTGCGCATGCGGGCTGCGCACGAGCACAAGGTTCGCCATCGCGGGGAGCCGGATATCGTCGACATAGCGGCCCTGCCCGGTGATTAGCCGCGGGTCTTCCCGCCGCTTGACCGATTCGCTGATCCCGACCATCGTCATGACTTCCTCCCGGAGGCGGCAGCGGCCTGAACGGCCTTAACGATGTTGTGGTAGCCGGTGCAACGGCACAGGTTGCCCCTTATCCCGGCTCGAATCTCGGCTTCCGTAGGCTTGGGGTTCCGCCTGAGAAGCTGGACCGCGCTGATGATCATTCCAGGGGTGCAGAACCCGCACTGGAGCCCGTGCTTGTCCCAGAAGGCCTGCTGGACGGGGTGGTATTCGCCATTTTTGGCGAGGCCTTCTATCGTCGTGATCTCCGCGCCGTCAGCCTGGACCGCGAACATGGTGCATGACTTGACGGCGTCGCCATTCACGAGGACCGTACAGGCGCCGCAGCTGCTGGTGTCGCAACCGACATGCGTGCCCGTAAGGTCCAGCACGTCGCGCAGGAAATTGACCAGGAGGAGCCGGTCTTCGACGTGGGCCGTTTGCTCCACACCATTAACCCTGACTGTGATCATGTGGGACATGACGAGCCACCCTCCAGATAACGTGGACACCGGCTTCGAGCGGTGTCACTATGCAACCGTTTCAGGTGGCGCGCAAGTAGGCGGGCGAGTGCCGCGCTGCAAAGGCTCGACAGGGCGCAGAGCGTCGAGGAGTCGCGATGAAAATCGAGGGGACCTACGAACTCAAGGCCGGCATCGAGACGGTATGGGACATGCTGAACGACCCCGATGTCCTCGCCAGCTGCATTCCCGGGTGCAAGAGCCTCACCGCCGAAGGAAAGAACGCCTACCAAGCGGAGTTGTCGGTCGGCATCGGGATGATCCGGGGAACCTATTCAGGAAGCGTGCGCATCACGGACCAGAAGCGGCCGAAGTCCTATCGCCTGAAGATCGAGGGCGAGGGTCCGGGCGGGTTCATCAAAGGCGATGCCAGCGTGAACCTGGACGACTCAGGCAATGAGACCACGACCGTTACAGTATCTGGCGACGGTGAAGTCGGTGGTGTGCTCGCGAGGGTAGGGCAGCGGTTGATCGGGCAGACTTCGAAGAGTCTCATGAAGCAGTTCTTCGATTGCCTGGGCAAGCAAGCGCGCACGCGATAGGTTGCGGGTTGTAGGTTATACCTCTCCCTCGTCTCGCGTTCCGAGACGCGTTCTCGGGTGGGTGCTTCAGGGTAGGGATAGGTGCGCTCCCGGTGCGGTGCCTCGGTACGCGTTTCCTCGCGCTCGTATCCCCTTCGACCAGGATGACGCCAGAACATGCGTCGAAGCATGAGATCACCTCCCTTGCTGGTGCCCTCTCTTCGACCTTAGCGCGCCCGCGTCACAACGAGGGTAACGACGGTGTCCGCACGGTAACTGCCGGTCCGCGTCCCGATCGCGGACGGGGGAATCTGAAGGGCTATGACCGATATTTAAGCAACGACGGCGAGCTAAGGCTCGCGGGTGTAGCCCATGTCGTCTGCGACCCGCCTGGAAGGCTTGATGTTGGAACTCGTGACGAACTCGATACGGTTGCCATCCGGGTCACGGACGAACATGTAGCGCTGGCCATCGTGACGCTCGCCTGGGCCTTCGATCTCGACTCCCAGGTCGCGGAACCGCTGAAGGGTTGCGTCGAAATTGGATACTTCGAATGCCGTGTGATAACCCGCGGCCCGGCCGTCGCGAGGTTCGATCAGGTGGACCATCGTGCCGTCGCCGACCGCGGTCCAGACGATGTTCTTTGCGTCCACCATCGAAGGGATGACCTTGAGGCCGACGACGTCGCGCCAGAACGCTAGCGACTTCTTGCGATCGGTTATCGGGACTGCCACATGGTTCACGCGCAGAACATGAATTTCGCCAGCCACGTATCGCTCCTCAGTCCTCGACTTCTACGACCATTTCGACCTCGACGGGGATCGAGCGGGGCAGGCTGCCCATCCCGACCGCGGACCGGGCATGCTTCCCCTTGTCACCAAACACTTCGGTCATCAGGTCCGAAAAGCCGTTGATCACCTCCGGATGGTTCTTGAACTCGGGCACGGCGTTGACCATGCCCAGGACCTTGACGATCCGCCTGACCTTGTCGAGATTACCGATTTCGTTCCTGAGGGAGGCGAGGGCTGCGATCCCGACCAGGCGGGCAGCATGGTATGCCTGCCGCTCGTCCATGTCCCTGCCGACGATCCCGCTTACCAGCGTGCGGTCCGGTTTCAGGGGTCCGTGGCCGGACAGGAAAACCAGGTTTCCGACGCGCACGGCGGGCACGTAGTTCGCTACCGGCCTCGGCTTATTCGACAGGTCGATGCCGAGTTCTTTGATTTTCTGTTCGGCGCCCAACTCGACTCCCCTTCTGTTTGAACCCAAATCCTCTGCTCGTCATCTCCGATCGCATGCCCGTTCACTCGGCCTGCAGGAGATACCGTCGTTCCTTATCGGGACGGGCGCCGACGGCCGGACGCCAAAGGTGCTTCGTCGGTACCCTCATCAGGACGCCGAGCCGCTGAGGAAGGTCCTTCGTCGATGCCTCCTCAGGACATCCCGATCGAATCGGGACGCTTTGGCGCCTTGAGGACGAAGAACACCGCGGCGGCGGCGAACATGAGCGCGCCACCGGCAAGCAACGCCGGGCCGTAAGTACCGAGCGAGTCGAAGACGAAACCAGCGGCGATCGGCGTAACCACGAGCGACGCGTTGTATACCGGCGCCAGCATGCCCCGAAGGGTGGCGAAGTTGCGGCGGCCGAACATGTCGCCGACCAGCGCCCAGTTCAAGGCCGCGCCAGCCTCTGACCCGGCGAAGAGCAGGAGCGCGGCCATGAGCGGCCACGTGCCGCTCACAAGCGCAAGCAGCAACAGGCTCAGGCCAGACATCGAGTAGCCGATCGTCAACAGCTTCGATCGCCCCACGTGGTCGCCCAGCCAACCGAAGGCGAGGATGAGGGGCACGCTGACGCCCGCGAGCGCGCCGACCATGAGTGCGGCCGTCTGCTCAGTCACGCCACGGGACACCAGCATCGGGACCATGTGGACCCCCACCGCCCCGTGGACGGCGATCCGCAGTGTCGTTCCCGCTGCCAGGGTCCAGTAAGCAGGGGTGCGCAGCGCCTCTTTTATGCCCCAGTCCTCGGTGGTTGCCTCGACCCCGTGCAGGCGTCCCGATTTCCCACTGATGCCGGCGGCGGCCCTTGGCAATGGCCTGGAATCGCCATCCGGCTTCAAGCCCATGCTTTCCGGCGTCTGGCGAAACAGCAGGGCGAGCGGCGCTACGACAACGATCATCAGGATCCCGACCCAGAAGGACGTCGTTTGCCAGCCGATCTTCAGCACGAGGTAGGCGAGGAGGGGGATCATGATCGCCCCGCCCAGCCGGAACGCCGCGCTGTTGATCGACATCGCGAGCCCGCGCCGCCGGATGAACCAGTGATTGATCGCCGTCGTCGACGCCTGCATGAACGCGGTCGACGCGCCTACCGAAATGACGAACAGGTATACAAGCAAAAACGAGAGATAGGAGTTGGTCCTCGAAAGGCCGATGTAGCCGATTCCAACGATGACGGTCCCGATGAGCATCAGGGGCCGAACGCCGACGCGGTCGATGAGCCAGCCCGTCAAAGGTCCGAGAACGCCGTTTTCCGCCCGGGCGAGCGCAAACGGGACCGAGGTTGCCGCGTGGCTCAGGCCGAGAGTCCGGGCGACCGGAAGGAAGAAGACGGTGAAGCCCTGCCACTGGATGCTGCCCCCGAGCCCGTTCGTCAGGGCCGAGGCGGTTACGATCCACCAGCCGTAAAAGACCTTCGCTGGACGCCTTGCGACGCCTGTCTTCGCAGCCTGCGCTGCCTGGGCGTCGGTGGCGGCCGTTTGGGGTATTGCCGTCGCAGCCGGGCCGCCCGTTTCGGCGTCATCCACCTCGGACCAGCCTGAGGAATAAGCCCCGACCCTGGAAGACGGGTAGAAGCGGGTGGGAGATGATCTGAGGATTCCTTCCGGCGGAGGGGGTTTCAACGGACATCTGCATCTCCTTCTCTTAACCGCCGGCCTGGATGCGGGCCCCGGGTCCTGTCATCTTCGCCGGGTCCAGGATCCTGTCCAGCTCTGCGGCAGAGAGTTTCGTCTCCCGCAGAGCGACCTCTTTGACCGTCTCACCAGTCGCCGCCGCCTGCTTGGCGATCGCGGCTGCGGCATCGTACCCGATGATCGGCGCCAGGGCTGTGCAGATCGCGAGGCCTTTTTCAACCATCGAAGGACCCTGCTTCGTGGCCTTGATTCCGGCAACACATTGCTCGGAGAAGTTGCGGCATGAAGCTGCCATGAGATCGATTGACTGGAGCAGGTTGTACGCGGCGACTGGCATCATCACGTTGAGCTCGAAGTTCCCCGACTGCCCTGCGATCGTGACCGTAACGTCATTGCCTATCACCTGGGCGGACACCATAGTGACGGACTCGGCGATTACCGGATTGACCTTGCCAGGCATGATCGAGCTTCCCGGCTGCACCTCGGGCAGGCTGATCTCGCCAATGCCTGCGCGCGGGCCCGAACCGAGCCAACGGATGTCGTTCGCGATTTTCAACAGGCTCACCGCCACAGTCCTGAGAGACCCGCTGGCCTCGACCAGCGCGTCGATCGTGCTCTGCGCCTGGAAGTGATTGCTCGATTCGCTCAGGCCGAGGCCGGTCCACTCGTTCAGCTTCGCGATCACGCGTTTTGCGAATTCCGGGTGCATGCCCACGCCCGTGCCGACCGCAGTCCCGCCGAGCGCCAGCACCCTGAGCTCGTCGAGCGCGTGCTCGACCCGTTTCCTCCCGAATTCGATCTGCCCCGCGTAGCCCAGGAACTCCTGCCCGAGCCTGATCGGCGTGGCGTCTTGGAGATGCGTCCGGCCGGTCTTGACTACCGGCCAGAACTCCTTTGCCTTTTGCCGAAGCGTGTCTTCCAGCTGCTTCATAGCGGGAAGCAATTCCGCCCTTATCGCCACCGCGGCCGCCAGGTGGATAGCGCTCGGGATCACATCGTTCGAAGACTGGCCCT
>JACQUF010000015.1 GCA_016210435.1 Chloroflexota bacterium | reverse complement strand
GTGATGATCCCCTTGATGGCATCGTCCTCGACTACCACAAGGCAGCCGATACCGAACGACCCCCCCTAGGGAGAGACGTCGTAGCCCCAGTCCACCCTGTCGCCGAGGGTCCATGAGATACGGACGGGCTCGCCGAGTTCGTCGATCACGGCGATGTCTCGGGCCGTCAGCGGGGGCGGGAGGTCCTTCATGGTTGGAGAATCCTCGTGCCACCACGACGTCAGGACCATCGGCATGACCAGGTTCCCGCGCGTCCTCGCCGCAACGACCGCTGCCCGGAGCTCCTCGATCGTCCCCTGCTCCGGGTCTGGGGGCAGTATGTCCGGGTAGTAACCATGGAATCCGCCCGGCCAGTAGGCGGCGATAACGAGCAACGCCGGCGCTGGGAGCTCCGCCAGCAGCTCCGGCCACTCGCGGAACGGTCGGTCGGTGAAGCCCGCCGTCAGGTGAAAGAGCGGCGCCCGGGCGACCGCCTGGTATCGGTCGCCCAGCTTCTCCTGGACTGGTGGGAAGGCGCCGAGGCCGTTGTCCGCTCGGACGGCCAGCACCGTTTCGAGGAAGGACTGCGAGACCCGTAGCCGCACTGTGGGGCTCGTCCACGTCTCGTTTCCGGCAACCACGACGGGGAACATATGCTGCAGTTGAGTCGTGTGAAGGTTCGGGGGCTCCACCACATGCGCCAGCCCGAGATGGACGGGCCAGAAGTCCCGCGGCGACCTCAGCGAGTACATGGCGATAGATCCACCAGTCGTACGGACGCCGAGATAGTCGGTGAACACGGAAGGGTTGCCCCAGGAACGATGTTCGGCGAAGAACCCGGACTGGAGGATCAGGCCGGGCTGCTCGGGGAGGAGGGCCTCCTCCATCTCGGACTCCGCGAAGACCAGCTGGTGGGGGAAGCTTACGCGGCTCAACGTCCCACTCCCGCCGTTCCGCACCGCGATCTGCAGGTCGAAATACGGTCCCACGGAGGCCCGCAAAACCACGTCTGCCGTAACGCCATGCGGGACATCAGGCAGGGCAGAATAGGTCAGGGTGAGTTCGTTTCGCTCGGCGGACCAACCATAGTCGAAGTTGCCCGCAGGACCGTCGCTGCCGTATTCGTTCGCCCACACAGCCGGAACCGGGCCCCCGGGGATCTCGGCCTTCCAGAGCGCCTCCGCCTCGGAACCGAGGCTGACGACACCCCCGGCTTTGCGGTCTCTTATGTAGGCAAACGCGCCGTTGGACTTCCGCAGCCCGACTTCGTAATACTCCGTGCTGCCGAGCACGAGCAATTCCCGATCGGAATCGTCGAAATAGATGCCGTCGCTTGCGGAGCCCGCACCGGGCGTGAGGAGCAGGACCAGGGCCATTGCGAGGAGCGCCGCCGCACGCCTGACTCTGGTCGTCGCGGAGGTCCAGGGGCGGATCGTGGTGCGTAACGAGTCGGCTTCCACAGCGCTCTATTCCTGGCAAAGACCGTCTGTGGTTGCCGAGGCGATCATACGCTCAACGCCGCCCGGTCCGCGTGGTCCGTCCCGAATCGATGCTACCGACTATGGTCTACGACCATGGTAAGATGAACATATGGAGTCGATCACGATATCGAAGTTCAAAGCCACATGCCTCGCGGTGCTTGAGAAGGTGCGCCACACCGGTCAGCCGGTACTGGTCACCAGGCGTGGCGAGCCCATCGCAGAGATCGTGCCAGCCTCGCGGCCGGCGGCCGGCAAGCGACGGCTCGGGATATTCGCGGAGTCCGGCAAGGTGGTTGGCGACATCGTTTCTCCGGCGGTCGAAGAGAAGGAATGGGAGGCTCTCAGCCGGTGAGGCTGTTGCTCGATACCCACATCTGGATCTGGAGCCTCCTCGAACCAGTGCGGCTATCGAGTCGAGTCAGGCGGAGCCTGGAAGACCCCGCCAACGAGTTGTGGCTTTCGCCAATCAGCGTCTGGGAGACGTTGCTGTTGGCGGAAAAGGGTCGCATCCAGATCGACGATTCTCCCGCCCGGTGGATCGAGACGGTCATGCGTGCGTTTCCGGTCCGGGACGCAACCCTCACGCGCGAGGTTGCCATCGCCAGCAGAGCGGTGGACCTTCCTCAACAGGACCCCGCCGACCGCTTCATTGCTGCCAGTGCGATCGTCTACGAGCTCACCCTGGTCACCGCCGACGAACGGCTGCTCCGATCGAAGAAGTACCGGACGATCTCGTCCATCGCACGGTCTTAAAGAAACGGGAGGCACCCCATGAACGCCGCGCTGTTCTACGGCGGAAAAGACATCCGGGTTGAGGATGTCCCTACTCCTGAGCCCGGACCGGGCGAGGTGCTGGTGCGCGTGAGGTCCGCCGGGGTGTGCGGGAGCGACCTGCACAACTACCGGGGCAATCGGCCGGCTTCGTTGAGCGTCCCGTGGCAGCAGGGTCACGAGCTTGCCGGAGAGGTAGTCTCACTCGGCGAGGGAGTGACCGGCCT
>JACQUF010000078.1 GCA_016210435.1 Chloroflexota bacterium | reverse complement strand
CGCGGCGCCCGCGGCGGGCCTGCATCCGGCCGCTATCGGGCTCGTCGCGGCCTCGGCTGAGGCGCTGGGGGAGATGACCGGTTATCTGGCGGGCGTAAGCGGAGAGGCATTCGTTCAGAGGAATCGGTTTTATCCGCGGCTGAAGGACTGGGTCCTTCAGCGAGGCGGGATCGTCTTCTTCCTCATGTCCGCGTTTCCGAATCCCCTGTTCGATCTGCTGGGTGTAGCCGCCGGCAGCGTGAGATATCCGATCAGAAAATTTCTCGTGCTGACTTTTTTCGGAAAGGCCATCAAGTCCACATGGGTGGCCTATGGCTGCTATTTCGGCATCGGAGCGATTCAGCGACTGGTGGGCCAGTCATGACCACTATGGACGTCATCGTGGTAGCCGCGGGCCGGAGCACGCGGATGCAGGGCATCGACAAGGTATTCGTGCCTGTTTCCGGACGCCCTCTTCTCGGGTACTGCCTGCATGTCTTTGAGCGTAGCCCGGTCGTTGGGCGGATTGCGCTCGTCGTCTCAGAATCGAATCTTGCAGAGGCGCGGAGATTTGTAGCGGAGCGCCTTTACGAAAAGGTCCGCGCAATCGTTGCAGGTGGCGCCAGGCGACAGGACTCGGTACGGAAGGGACTCGAGGCCTTGCCTGGCGGTGAATGGGTTGCCGTGCATGACGGTGCGCGTCCATTCATCGACGAGGACATGCTCGAGCGAGGCCTCGCGGCCGTTCAAACTGCAGGCGCGGCGATTGCCGCGATCCCGGTCAAAGACACGATCAAGTCGGTGGGTCAAGACCGGGTGATCAAAGGCACGCCGCCACGTGAATCGTTATGGGCGGCCCAGACGCCTCAGATCTTCAACCGCGCATTGCTGGCGCGAGCCCACCGCGAGGTGCTCAAGGATGTAACAGATGACGCGGCAATGGTCGAGGATCTAGGCCAGAAGGTGACGGTGTTCGAAGGATCGCCGCTGAACATCAAAGTGACGGCGCCTGAAGACCTTCTCATCGCTGAAGCGATTGCGGCTTCCCTACCGGCGACCCCTCATCCGTCCCAATTTCCTGTCGGTGGCAGGTCTGAGGGCCACGTTGTTATCTCGAGACCAGGTCCGGGAATAGGCGGCGCAGAACTCCGAGCAACCGGGGTTGGCTTTAGAGCACCCGGCGTCGGAATTTCGATCCCCTCGCCCCAAAGGGGAGAGGGTGGACGGAGTCCAGGTGAGGGGGCGCTCAGACGCTACGGTACCGGCTTCGACGGGCACAAGCTGGCTGAGGGCGGGCCACTTCGGCTCGGGGGCATGGATGTGCCGTTTGCGCTCCACCTGGAAGGGCACAGCGACGGCGACGTGCTATTGCATGCGATAGCAAGCGCGATACTGGGCGCTGCGGGTCTCGGCGATCTCGGACGTCACTTTCCTTCGACTGACCCCGCGCTAAAGAGTATCGACAGCCGGGAGATCCTGCGTCGCACGAGGCGCCTGGCCGCGGCCGCCGGATGGATGACGGAATTCGTCGATGCTACAATCATCGCCCAGCGGCCAAAGCTGAGTCCGTATCTGGAGCAGATGGGCCGCACGATCGCTGAAACGCTCGGCCTAGAGCCCGGTGCGGTTAACCTGAAGGCCACTACGACCGACCATGTCGGTGCGATCGGCCAGGGTGAAGGAATAGCCGCCCAGGCCATTGCCACGGTGCGCCCGGTCTGACCGGGCCGCGTGGCGGCTGGGCGCTTACTTTGTCTGGGGGCTACCGCAAATAGGAACCATCAGGCTCTACAACACGCTTTCGCGGAGCAAAGAGGAATTCAGGCCACTTCACGACACGGTCACCCTGTATCACTGCGGCTTGACTGTGTCGAACTACGCTCACCTTGGCCATGCGCTCGCGACCGTTACCTACGAGGTCATGGAAAAGTACCTCGAGTTCCGCGGCTACAAAGTCAAGCGTGTCCAAAATTTCACGGACGTCGACGACAAGATCATAGCTCAGGGAATCAAGGAACGGTCAACACCCGAGGCGGTCGCCGAAAAATATATGAGCGCCTTCACCCAGGACATGGCGGCGTTGAACGTGCGCGCCGCACACGTGCGCCCGCGCGCGACGCAAGAGATTTCCCAGATCGTCGAGATGACTTCGCGCCTGATAGAGAGAGGTTTCGCCTATGAGGCGGAAGGGAGTGTCTACTACCGGGTCCGTAGCTTTCCGACGTACGGGGCGTTGAGCGGACGAAGCCTCGAAGAAATGCTTCAGGGGTCTCGCTTCGAACCTGAACCGGGTAAGGAGTACCCTGCCGATTTCGCGCTGTGGAAGCTCTCCAAACCTGGCGAGCCGTCGTGGGACAGCCCCTGGAGCAAGGGACGCCCGGGCTGGCACATCGAATGCTCTGCCATGGCAAGGCATCATCTGGGCGAGCAGATTGACATCCACGGGGGCGGCCTCGACCTGGTATTCCCCCACCATGAGAACGAGCGGGCGCAGAGTGAGGCCTTCACAGGAAAATCGCCTTTCGTGCGGTTCTGGGTTCATAACGGCCCGCTCCGCCTACAGGGCGAAAAGATGAGCAAGTCGCTCGGGAATATCGTGCGCGTGCGGGATGCTCTCGAGCGGAACAGCCCGGATGCGATCAGGCTTTGGTTCTACAGCTCCCATTACCGGAGCCCCCTCGTCTATGACCTCGAAGCGATCAATGCGCAGGAAAGGGCAGCGCACCGGCTGCGGGCCGCGGTCGAGGAGTCGCCCGCTCGAGGGACCCCGGCTGTGCACGCGGAACCCTATCTCGAGCGGTTCATCGAGTCGATGGACGACGACCTCAACATTACCCAGGCCGTCGCCGCGCTTTTCGAACTCGCCCGCGAGATCAACCGCGCCAGGGACGAGGGTAGAGACGTTCGCGCCGCGCAGGCGACGCTCAAGGAACTGGGTGGCGAGGTCCTGGGATTGAACTTCCGGCCGCCAAAGATCGACACCGGGCCGGCCGACGTTGAGATCGAAGCACTCATCACGAAGCGCGATGCGCTGCGGGCGGCGAAGCGCTATGCGGACGCCGATGCAGTGCGCAAGGAGCTGATGGAGAAGGGCGTGGCTCTGATGGACTCAACCGAGGGCACTCGCTGGGAGCGGATCAAGCGCTGACGCTGTCTGTCCACGCTGGCTTGCGTTAGCCCTGCAGGTTGACGTGCAAGACTGCCAGCGCGGCAAACAGCAGGGACAGAGCGATCGTTGCTCGGAAGAGGAGCTTCTCAAACCCGCGCCGCACACGGAACGAGCTTTCGGCCGCGCCGAACAGGGTCGCCCCCGTGCCGCGGACTTGAAGCAAGACCACAGCCACGATCAGAATGGCGACGACTATGACCAGCCAGTTGACGGCTGTTGCCATTTCCCGGGCTTACTCCTGGATTCCGGCGAACTATGCGCCGACCTTAGTGCGGGAACCAGTCGCAGCGGACTTTTGACTGCCTGATCTTCTGCCGTCCCGCCGGCCGTTAGGCCGCGACGATTCATGGTACAGCGTGGTCAGCGCGGCGGCCAGCTTCTTCGGGTCGTGGTGGATTCGGAATTCGGCGTTCATGAGGTCCATTTCGACCAGGCGGACGTCTGGAAAGTCGAAATGGCCGCGTGTTACGAGGCTCGCTGGAAACTCGGGCTGCAGAGAGGTCATGTTGCTGTTCGCCAGCACGTAGTCGATGCGCAGGTCCGGGCAATGTCGGAAAAGCGCTCGCACATGGTCGGCAACCGAAAAACCATCGGTCTCCCCGGCCTGGGTGGCGACGTTGCAAACGTAAATGATCGGCGCTGGACTGATAGCTAT
>JACQUF010000077.1 GCA_016210435.1 Chloroflexota bacterium | reverse complement strand
GCGAACGTGGGAGCGATCATCGCCGCGGGAACGACCGTCAAGAGCTCCCAACGATGCCTCGCGCTGGCCCGCGAGAACGCACGTGTTTTCGCAGGGGTCGGCGTGCATCCGCAGGACCTGGAGGGCGTGCTCAGCCAAAGAGACATAAAGGCGCTTGATACGGCCGCGGGCGACCAGCGCGTGGTCGCGGTCTCGGAAGTGGGGCTCGACTTCCTCCCCGGTTCGCCGGACCGTTCGATCCAGGAGGACGCGCTCCGCGCGCAGATAGGCCTCGCCCGCGGCCGGGGGCTTCCGGTGATCTTTCACATGCGTGCTGCGACCGCCGAGACGCTTCGAGTCCTCGAAGAAACCGGGGCGGGCCGTCTGGGCGGCGCAGCCCACTACTTCCAGGGATCCTGGGAGGAAGCGAAGCAGGTCATGGACCTGGGGTTCAAGGTCTCTCTCGCCAAGCCGCTGCTCCGTCTTCCTGAGCTGCAGGAAGTGGCCCGGAAGATACCGATGTCAGAGGTCGTCCTTGAAACGGATGCCTATCCGCAGTACTTCAAGAGCAAGCGGGAGCGGTGGACGGAGCCGAAGGACGTGGCGCTGGTGGCTGCGAAGCTCGCGGAAATCAAGGGACTGAGCGTCGAAGAAGTGGCGCGGGCGACGACGGCGAATGCGCTCGAGATGCTGGGCGCGCGCGGCGCGGCAGTCCGCGCGGTCCTCGGGTGGCGCTAGCGGCCAAGCAGCTTGCGAGTCGGCCCCCACATCGCATGCTTCAAGACGGCATCGACGACCTCTTGCTCGGCCAGCGGCTTGCCCTGGTAGTGGACCACGAAGAAGCCGTCGCCCTTGCTGGCCTCGGTAGGTGTAGTCGTAACGTTAGCGCCGTAGCGGAGGCTCATCAGGCTGGTGACGATCTTGTTGATCACCTCTGGATTGCCGCCCGCTCCTTTGACTCGGACCGCAGCGACGCGATTTTTCGTGCTGGTTACCGGTTCGTCGGATTCCAGGGAGACTGACGGATTGGCGAATGGGCTGGGCATAAGGCATTCCTTCGGATTCACGAGTCCCCTCGCCCCGAAGGGGAGAGGGTGGCGGGCGCCGGGTGAGGGAACTGAACCAGTATCGCGCCGCTGCCCAGCTATAATCGGCTGTCGGTACCTGTCCTGCATCAGGGACATACGGCGAGGAGGAAGGATTGCTTCCAGCTAGGTCCGGGATCGCGCTCAAGGAATGGGCGGTAACAGTCACCGCGCTGGAGCGCGGTGACCAGATCCTGCTACTCCGCAAAGGCGGAATCCGCGAGGATGGCCGGCACTTCAGGATCGACCACGAGGGGTTCTTTCTCTATCCGACCTTTTATCACGAAGCTGCGGCGCTGCTGAAACCTGAATCGCGGCCGCTGTTCGACTCGGCGATGCGGGAGGAAGACGACGGCGTCGTCACCCTGCGCCTCTGGGCAGAGGTCGCCGGGGTAATCGAGATCACCGAGGCACATTCGGTAGAGGCGCTCGATCCGTTCCATATTTTCACTGGCGATTTCGCGTCGAAGCGAGCGCACTGGAAACCACGCCATCCGCTGAACGTGCTTCTCCTTCGCTGCTACAAGCTGCAGCAGCCTCAGGCGCTGCCAGTAATGCCGGAATACAGTGGTTGCAAATCCTGGGTCGATCTGATCGAGGAATACCCGATCGGAGTCGCCTCCCCGGTGCTGACCGACCGTGAATTCGGCCGCAAGGCAGCCCAGATTCAGGAGGCGCTCTCGGCGGCCACGCGCACCGCCTGAAGCGCGCCGTCCGTGCACAAGAGGACCGAATGAATTACCGAAGATTGGCGCCGACCGGCCTGACGCTATCCGAGATCGGGTTCGGCGTCTGGAGCGTCACTACCGGCTGGTGGGGCAAGGTGGCGGAAGACGATGGGATCCGTCTGCTGCGGCGGGCCGCGCAGCTTGGCATCACCTTCTATGACACGGCCGACGCCTACGGCGACGGGTATGGCGAGGAGATCCTTGCGAAGGCCTTCGGAGCGAAACGCCACGATATCGTGGTCGGGACCAAGTTCGGCTACGACCTCGAGGCACCCACGCCACGCGTCGGTCACTCGGAACGACCTCAGAACTGGGCGCCGGAATTCATCAGACGCGCCTGCGAGAAGTCGCTGAAGCGCCTCCGGACCGACTACATCGATCTGTACCAACTGCACAACCCAAGGCTCGACGCGCGTCAGCGAGATGACATCTTTGCGACTCTCGAAGACCTGAAAGGTCAGGGAAAGGTCCGCTGGTAGGCCGCAGCAATCGGCCCCGATCTTGGTTGGCGGGATGAGGGCGTTTTCGCGATCGAAACGCGACGGGTCCCTGCGCAGATCATCTTCAGCATCCTCGAGCAGGATCCGGCCCGGGAATTCATCGAGACTGCCCGACGCGCAGGCGTCAGCCTGCTGTCCAGGGTCCCACACGCGTCGGGATTGCTCGATGGCACATACACGAAGGAAACCAGATTCGAAAAGTCCGACCACCGGCGCCACCGCAAGCAGGCCTGGCTCGAGAAGTCGCTCAAGAAGCTGGAAATGATCGATTTCATGTTCGCGGGCAAACCGCCGACGATCGGGCAGATCGCGCTCAAGTTCTGCCTGGGGTCGCCTGCAATCGCGTCAGTATTGCCGACAATGACGACGATAGCGCAGCTTGAGGAATACGCGGGCGCTCCCGGCATTTCAGAAATTCCAGAAGCTGAGCTTGCCCGTTTGGATGAGCTCTATCGTGCCAACTTCGGCATGGGGGAACCCGAACCCCTGCGCTCATCAAACCTGTCACCCTGAGCGAAGCGAAGGGTCTGTTGCTGGAACAGATCCCTTCGTCAGGCTCAGGGCAAGCTCTTCGTAGCCTTGCGGACTCCTCAGGATGACGTGAAAGCCTGTCGCAGACTCGCGACGTGCGTCACGCCCCACGGACTAACGAGGCAGCCCTGAGCTAAGGTGAGGGCTGCTCTTCGTCGCCGCCGGCCCCGGGGGCGGCTTCGGCCTGGGGAGGGGCTTCTACCTGGTGCACAATTTCACTCTGAGGCGCAGCCTCGCCTTCGCCCTCAGCTTCGGCTTCCTCACTCGACCCGTTCACGTCTGCCTCGGCAGTAGCCTCGACCGGCTCACGTCCGCCGGCCTCCACCTGCGGGCGCCTGCGGCCGCGCCTGTTGCGGCGCCGCCTCACCCCACGCGCCAGGTCCTGGCTTGATCTGACGCGTCGCATCTCGTCCTCGACGAACGAAAAATCCTTCTGGGGAATGATGTGGAGACCGCCGATGAATGCAAGCGGCCAGTCCTCGGGAGGCCATTTGCGCACATATTCCATGCGCGGCGCGACCGCAAACGCATCGATGTACTGCTCAGGATCGAGCGCGATGTCGGGCCGGACCTTCACCCGGTGCGGGAAGACCTCGGCGTCCCTGTGATGCTTCCAGACCCGGGTGTTCTCCTCGAAATGCGAAGACGTCACAGTCGCAGTCGCCGCGAACCTCTTGATATCCGAAAGGTAGTAGAGGACGCGGTCGTCGGTATTCAGCCGGAGCGCCTTTCTCCGCTGAGTGCTGTCGACTCCCTGGACGTTGAAGCCGTGCGAGCGGGTGATCTCGAAGTTCTCGCC
Organism: Chloroflexota bacterium; assembly: GCA_016210435.1. Lineage (GTDB taxonomy): Bacteria > Chloroflexota > Dehalococcoidia > Lucifugimonadales > Lucifugimonadaceae > VGZT01. The sequence continues at coordinate 2,621 of JACQUF010000077.1, read as the reverse complement.
CGTCGTCACCAGCATCCAGTAGGTCTTGCCCAATCAACTCCCTCTCGACCGCCGCCCCGCCCCTCAGCATGACAACGCAAATGCCCGTAATGAACAGGTCCATCGTCCCATGCCATCGGGGCGAAGGATGACAGCAGTACACGGCCGCGTTCCTGGTCGATCAGATCGTAACAGCAGCCGGACCGGCTACCCGCGGCCCGATTGCCCCTGCCGTTCGAACAAGTTGCCGAGTGGGCCGAGGAGCCGCGTGAACTCCAGGGGGAAGAAGAACTTCGATGCCGGGCTGGCGCCCAGAGACCGCAGGGTGTCCAGGTATTGAAGCGACATCGTGTTGCTGTCCACACCTCGAGCAGTCTGGAAGATCCTCTGGAGCGCATCGGCGAAGCCCTCGGCGCGCAGCACTGCGGCCTGCTTGTCGCCTTCCGCCTTGAGGATCTCGGACTGCTTGGCGCCCTCCGCCCGCAGGATCGCGCCCTGCTTCTCGCCTTCCGCAACCGTGATGTTTGCCTGGCGCGTGCCCTCGGCCTCCAGGATGACAGCTCGCCTGACCCGTTCGGCCGACATCTGGCGGTTCATGGCCTCCTGGATCTCGCGTGGAGGCTCGATCTCCCGGATCTCGACGTTCGTGACCTTGATGCCCCACCGTCCGGTCTCGGCATCGAGCTTGGCCCGGATGATCTCGTTGATCCGCTCTCGCTGCGAGAGCACGTCGTCCAGGTTGATATCGCCGATTACCGCACGCAGCGTCGTCGTAGACAGCCCGACAACTGAAGTGCGGTAGTTCTGCACCTCCATGACGGCCTTATGCGACTCATTGATATCCACCCGCATATAGACGAGGAAGTCGATGCCGATCGGCGCGTTATCACGAGTGATATTGGTCTGCCGCGGGATGTCGATCATCTCGGTCCGGGTGTCCACCTTGACGAACTGGTGCAGGATCGGTATCGCGAACACGACACCCGGTCCCTTCATCCCTTCAAACCGGCCGAACTTGAACCGGGCAATCCGCTCGTAATCTCGGACGAAGTTGATGATGCCCATCGACGCCTCCCGTGGTCCGGCCGGTAACCGGGCCCTATTGCCTTGGCGGCCCTACGGATGGCGCAGCGGTAAGCTCGACTTGAAGCACAAGCCCGTCCACGCCTTTCACGAATACGTCTGCACCCACAGGGGCAGTTTGCCCGCGCGGGAGCCTCGCAGTCCAGTTCTCACCCGCCACTGAGACCTCTCCCTCCGGGTGAAGCGCCTTGGTCACCGTTGCGACCTTACCGACCAGGGCCTCGCGCGCGTAGGGCGTCTTGTACCCGGGGAGTTTCCGGGAAGGCCGCAGTTCGCGTACGAACCATAACACGATCAACCCCGCTGCCGCCGCTACGCCGACGAGCGACCACGGCGAAACTCGGATCGACGGGGCCGGGATCGACGGCGTTCCGAAGAAGCCGACGAGGAACATGCCGCCGAGGACAAGCGACACGATCCCGGCGATCCCAAAGAGGCCGAAGCCTGGTACCTGTGACTCAACGAAGAAGAAGATCATCGCGAGCACGATAAGCGCCACGCCGGCCCACGAGAACGGCAGCACGGCGAGGCCCGCAAACGCCAGCAGCAGAAGAATCACACCCACGATGGCCGGGCCGAACGTGCCGGGAGTCCAGAACTCGATCAGGATTGCAATGCCGCCGAGCGAAAAGAGCAGGAACGCGACATTGGGATTTGAAAGGATCCCGAGCGCCCGTTCCACGAAATTGGGATCGAGGTCTCGGACCTCGGGCGATTCAAGGCTGACGGTCACGGTGCCTGACGAGATTGGAATCGATCGCCCATCGATCTTGCCGAGAAGTTCCGGCAGGTTCGCCGCGATCAGATCGACGACTCCCTGAGCGACCGCCTCGTCCGCCGCATACGCCTTGGCGTCGAGCACCGTGGCCTCCAGGGCTTCGGCGTTCCGGCCGCGTCGTTCTGCAATCGACCGGAGGAACGCCGCCGCGTCCTCCCGTGCCTTCCGCTCCGAGGTCTTTGGCAGGTCTTCGCCTCCCGCGCCCACCGGCGATGCCGCACCGATATTCGTGGTTGGCGCCATCGCGGCGACGCCCGCGGCTGCCGCTATGAACGTGCCGGCACTCGCCGCGCGGGAACCGGACGGCGCGACGTAGACAACAACGGGTACCTGGGAATTGAAGATGTCGCGGACGATATCGCGGGTGGAATCAAGCAGACCGCCCGGCGTATTCAGGCGGATCACCAGGACCGCCGCGCCATCCTTCTCCGCCGAGTCGATCGCGCGCGAAATGTAGCGCGCCGTGACCTGGTCGATCGGTCCCTCGAGGTTTGCGACGAGCACGAGGCGGGAGACCGCGCGGGCACTCAGTGGCGCTGCAAACGCCCAAAGGAGCGCGAATGTCGCGACGATCAGTATGACTGCGCTGGAGCGCAGCCGAAGCCTCCGAGCGCCTACTTGCCGTACTGCAGGCATTGCCCCCATCCGCCATGGATCGATCCGACCGCGATCTTACACTCGGTGCTGGCGAAGCCCTCACCCCTGCTAGCGCAGGCCCTCTCCCGGGGGGAGAGGGGAGCGTGACCAGTGAAGCTCCTCTCCCCGCGGGAGAGGGTTAGGG
>JACQUF010000088.1 GCA_016210435.1 Chloroflexota bacterium | reverse complement strand
TCGATCGCGGCTTTGATGGCAACGGCACCGAGCCGAGGCGCCGGGATCGCGGAAAGAGACCCCATGAACTTGCCGGTCGGTGTACGGGCCGCGCCGGCGATTACAACTTCACGAAGCAACGGCCTGGGCATCGGGGCCTCCGGCGAAGGATGAGCAAGCTCCAGCTACGGATTCGCCTCGATGCCAGTATAAGGACCGTGCGGCGCCTACTTGATTCCCGTGCCCGGGGTTCTAAGTCCTGGCAAGTACGAGAGCATTGATTGCGATCATAACGGCCCCGACCGCAACATCCATCGGCCTGGCTGGGATCTTGCCGCTCAGCCATGCACCGATCGGCGCCGTTATCAACGCGCCCGCCATCAGCGCAGCTGGGAGCTGCCATCCGATCCCCTCGGCTTGCAGGCGCACTAGCAGCGTAATCGCCACGGCGCCGGCGACCGCGACTTCAACCAGGCTGACCGTGCCGATCGCATACCGCGGCCGCCCTCGCTTCGCCAGCATTACTGCCGAAGTTGCAAAGGGCCCGTACGCCCCGGTCGCGGAGTTCAACATTCCAGCAAAGAATCCTATGACATGAAGCGACCACATTGACCACCAGCGGACGATCCACGGGGTGAGCCTCGCCTCTCCCGCCACAGGAGCGTCTCCAATCGCGGCCACCGCGCTGCCGCCGCTTACCCCAGGCGGAAGGTCGAATCCCCGGGTCACGGCCCTGCGGACGATCAGCAGGCCCATCCCGATGAGTATCCACGGCAGTAGCCGACGCAGGAGGTCGGGCTCAAAGGACGTCACGACGAGCGCGCCCGTGATGCCCCCAAGGATCCCGGAGGCCGCAAGAGGCAGCGCCCAGTTCCAGCGGACGTTCCCCATTCGCCAGTGAGAAAGCCCGCCCGCGATCCCGCTGCCCACCTTGGCGAGATTCACGCTCGCGACCACCGCGGCGGGCACAAAACCGGTCGCAACGAGCACGGTCGTGGAGAGCGCACCGAATCCCATTCCCGCGGTCGTGTCGACCAGCTCCCCGAAGGCGCCGGTCGCCGCCACGATGATCCATTCGACTAGCGATTGCATGCTGTTGCGCTCCCGTTCATTCCTGGAAACAAAAACCCCCTGGAACAGATCCAGGGGGCCGAGCAGGTCAGCCAGCGCGACAGACTACGCTCCACCCCCTGGGTCGCATGGACAGGAGCACTCGCACCGGCTTGCCCGGCGAATCCGCATCACAACATTTCTCCCGTTTTGGTCTCGCATCGTCGCTTGTTTCTGGATCGTCTTTTCAAACAAAAAGCCCCGGCCTTTGCCAACCGGGGCGCTCAAATCGAAACCTGCGCCCCGACTACGGAGCGCTACAACCCTCGGATGACGATCGAATCATGAACATGCGAGATCCTCAACTATCTATGACATCATCGAGTCAGAAGCCATGTCGTGTCAACCGGACACCCGAACTCCACCGTCGGCCATCCCACCCATAAGGAACGCCAGGAAGGGAGTCATGGCATATCGCAGCTTCTATTTGCCGAAGGACGGGAACATCCGGAAGGACCTTTCGGAGGAAGAGCTCGCCCGGGTCGCCAAAACCAACAAAGGTGTTCTCTGGGTTGATGTTTGTCCTTCGCAGTATCGCCAGACCGCCTGCTCGGATACCCGGAGCGCGCGCTGCGCCCGCGCCATGGATCGCCCTCTCAGACGCGCAAGGCGCCTACCTCCGCAACTTGAGCCCCGCTGCGATGCGTAGTTTTCTGAAAGCGTCAGCGAAATCTTCGAGGAGGTAATGCGCGGTACGCCCGCTTGGGTTTGGCAGGACCCATATTCCGGTCTTGCCGAAGGTTTCAGGCTGTTCGCCGATCTGCGCGCTTGATCTGCCGAACGCTGCCCGGTAAGCGCCGATGCCCAGGAAGCCGACAAACCCCGGCTGATACTGCGCTGCCTTCGATCGCACGCGCTCTGCGCCATTCTCGAGTTCCTCAACGGTCAACTCGTCCGCGGTGGCGGATGATCGCTCGACCAGGTTCGTAATGCCGAGCCGATGTCTGAGGAGCTCCTCTTCCTCGAACGGTGAAACCTGGCGGTCGGTGAAACCCGACATGTGCAATGCCGCCCAGAATCGATTTCCCGGGCGGGCGAAATGGTGCCCCACCGCGCCTGAATAAAGCCCGGGATTGATTCCGCAGAACAGGACCGCCAGGCCCGGAGCAATGATGTCGTCGACGGTCTTCCCGGCCGCGTCGGCCAGCTGCTGCCTTGTCGGCCGCCAGGGATTTTCCATGCCGACGCTCTCTTTTACCCTGTTTTTACAGCCAGGCTGCACGGCCATATCCCAGAGAGCCGAAACCTGTGATACGGGAGTTAGTAAACTCACGACCGCTCACCGACGTATCTGGGATGAAAGGATGGGAGCGCTCGAGGGAACAGTCAATGAACGATCCGATCCGTCATTCGCCGACGCTTACGGACTTTGATCTGGACTTCGTCGTGGGCGAAGCCGCCCCGGATGCCCAGAACAAGCAGCGCCTCAAGGAACTGATCCGAGAGGACGAAGATTTTCGTTCCGCGTTGCTCGGTGATGACCATCTGTTTCAGCGAGTGATGGCGGATGAGCAGGTCTTCCTAAAAATCTCGCCGGCACTCTATTTTGAGATCCTCCTGAGGCGGGCGCTCAAGGAGTTGCAGGCTGCAACGCACACCGTCGAACGAACCGGCGCCCAGCGCATCCCGGTTTTCGATACGCGTGAAGTGACCAGATTCCTGTCCGAACCCCACGTTCTCGAATATCTCGCCCAGATGCTTGCTTCTTTTACCCGTATCCGCAGCTACGTAACGCAGGTGAGGATTGCGCCAGGCATCCGAAGACGCGTCCGTTTCAACGACATGGATGTCGACAGCCTGGTCACGCTCTGCTCCGCCGCAGACGAAGACCAGCGGTTCGGTTTCTACAAAAGAATCGGGGACGTCTGTCTGTTCGTTTCGGGTGTGTTCCCCGGCTTCGTCCAGCACACCCGCTACCCGGCTTCCGGCCAGCCGAGGCCTTCTACGGCGAGAGGCCCGAGGCGGAGCCTCGAAGACTACGAACGTGAGGGGCAGCGTTATTACGGGCTCGCAGAGGCGCATCCGTCGGCCCGTGCCCTGGGAATGTCCGAAATCTTCGGCCTTCTACGTGAGCATTTCACGTCGGCCCGGAAGCCGCTCAACTTCCTTGCTACGCAGTATCTGCACTCGCGCTCGAAATCCCTGTTCGGCGTCTCTTCGGGTTAGCGCCCGATGCTTGCTGCCCTCTCCCTCGATCTTGGGAGAGAGCTTGTCCTGAGCCTGTCGAAGGAGACTGTCCCGATGCAATCGGGACTGGGGTGAGGGTGCTAGTTCTTCCGCCTCTCACGTGAGCATTCTGTGAGCACCTGACGCGAGGCTTTCCCCGCCGGGGCTCGCGGGAGCCGCTGGGAGTCGCGTCTCGCGGGCCCCGTCTGCGATTGGATCGTGGTGAAGCCGATGGCTTACAACAGCCGGCGTGTGAGGGTGGCCAGGTCTGATCGGCACCCCGAGGCGCAGGGCGCGATAGGAATCGCGACATTGGTCGGGCGCGAGCTTTTTGGACCGGTGCGCCCGGGAAGCCAGCTTCAGCTCGTAGTCAATAAGTACAGTCTCCGCGGTGAGACAAAAGCGGACCGTCGCAAGCTCCGAGGTAAGGTCTTCTACGAGGAGGAGTTGGCCCCGGCTGACTAGCGACCACGGCACGAAACCCGCTGCCCGCCTTCGCTGTACTCGCCACCGCGCCCGGGGGATGTCGCTGGCCATCTTCCGGGCGCTTCGTTTGCAGCCGCTGCACCGTTACCCGGTCCCGTCATACCGGTTCATGGTCCGCGATCCTCGATGGGACGCCGGAGCTTCGCCGCCCGTGCAGCTCGTGCTACCTCGCAGTCGCCGCGATCGCGGGCTGCGAACTCTGGACCGCTGATCGCAGGTTACTTTCTGCGGTGAGACCTCACCTGACCTGGGTACGGAGTCTCGGCGGCTAGAGGTGTCATGCCCGCGCTTGAAGCAGGTGTCACGTCAGGGCGCGGGGCCTGTATTGCAGCGCTTCGGCCAGATGCGGGACGAGGATCTTCTCGTCGGAGGCGAGGTCAGCGATCGTCCGGGCGACTTTGAGCACGCGATGGAACCCGCGGGCCGAGAGTCCCAGCTGTTTCACCGCCATCTGCAGGAGCGATTGGGCGGCCGGTTTCAACCGTGCAG
>JACQUF010000087.1 GCA_016210435.1 Chloroflexota bacterium | reverse complement strand
GAGATACGGATGGAGGTCATCCCCCCTCTCCACCGGAAGGAGGGGACGCGGGGGTGGAGGATCGGTCCCCCGCCCCCAGACCCCCGCCCTCTCTGGGGCGGGCGTTTTTGAGTCGCGTTCGCGCTGCTTTCAGCGCGTCTGCGACGCGGCGAGGCGATGTTCCACCGATCGTGTCCCGGGCCGCGATCGAAGCCTCGAGATTGATATCAAGAACATCCTTGGCAAAGAGGCCCGATGCCCGCCGGTAATCGGCCAGCGACAGATCGTGCAGATATTTCCCCCTGTTCATTGCGGTTCTCGTCAAGTCGGCCACTACGCCGTGGGCCTCGCGGAACGGCATTCCCTTGCGGACCAGGTAGTCGGCGAGGTCGGTCGCGAGTACGTAAGAGCGTCTTGCAGCGTCTCGCATGCGCCCTTCATTGAACCTTGCGCCCGAAAGCATCCCCGCGGTAATTTCCAGGGTGGGTAGCAACGTATCGACCGTGTCGAATAGCCGCTCCTTGTCCTCCTGCAGGTCCCGGTTGTAGGTCATCGGGAGTCCTTTCAGAGTCGTGAGTGCGGCCATGAGGTTGCCGTAGACACGGCCGGTCTTTCCGCGCGCGAGCTCGGCGAAGTCCGGATTCCGCTTTTGCGGCATGATGCTGCTGCCTGTCGTGTACTCGTCCGAAAGCTGCACGAAACCGAATTCCTCGGACGACCACAGCACGATTTCTTCCGCCAGCCGGGATACGTGCATCATGGCGATTGCAGCTGCGGATAACCAGTCGAGCAGGAAATCACGATCCGATACTGCGTCCATGCTATTAGAGGCGATAGCAGAAAACCCCAGTTCCCGGGCGACAGATTCCCTGTCGATGGAATAGGGCAGCCCTGCCAGGGCGCCGCTTCCCAGGGGCATGACATCGGCTGCCGCGCGGGCAGATTCAAATCGCCTGGCGTCGCGGTCGAACATCTCGAAATAGGCAAGCAAATGGTGCGCCAGAAGCACCGGCTGGGCCCGCTGCAGGTGCGTGTAGCCCGGAAGGAGCGTGCTCGGATTTTTCTCGGCGCAGTCCAGCAATGTGCCCTGAAGTCCGCGCAGCGATCTCATCGTGTCCTCGGCCCGAGCCCTGGCGTAGAGCCGCGTGTCCGTCGCAACCTGATCGTTCCGGGACCGCGCGGTGTGGAGCTTGCCCGCGGTATCACCGATGAGATCGAAGAGGCGGGCCTCGATATTCATGTGGATGTCTTCGAGTTCGGGCCGCCACAGGAATTTGCCCGACTCGATTTCTGCTCTGATTTTTTCGAGGCCGCCGACAATGGCTTTCGATTCGTCTCCAGAGATGATGCCCTGGCGACCCAGCATCCGGGCGTGCGCGATCGATCCGGCGATGTCCTCTCGGTAGAGACGGCGGTCGTAGTGAAGCGAGACGGTGTAATCGGACGCAAGCGCCTTCGTCCGCACCCGTGCCGCGTTCCCGCGCTTGACGGGCATTACACGGGCTTCGGGGCCGGGGCCGTGGCGAGCGCCTTTTCGAAAATCTCCACCGCCCTGTCTATCTCGGCATTGCTCACTACCAGCGGCGGCATGAACCGGATCGTGTTGGGGCGAACGGAATTGACCAGCAGGCCGTTCTTCTCGCATTCCTGCATCAAAGCGGCCGAGCGGTTGTCAGTCATCTCGAATCCGATGAGGAGGCCCATCCCGCGCACCTCTTTGAGGAACGAGAACTTTTCCTTCAGGGCGATGAGCTTGCCCATCATGTAGGTTCCGGCTCTGGCAGCCCTCGCCGAAAGATTCTCATCGACTATCACTTTCGCTCCTGCGTACCCGGCCGCGGTGGTTAAAGCGTTGCCGCCGAACGTCGAGCCGTGGTCGCCCGGTTCCAGGACGGCAAATTCCTCCTTGCACAGGAAGGCGCCCAGCGGCGCTCCCGATCCGAGTCCTTTTGCGAGCGTCATGACGTCCGGTTCGACGCCGAATTGCTGGTAGCCAAAGAGGCTGCCCAGCCGGCCCATTCCCGTCTGCACCTCGTCGAGCATGAAGAGCAGCTTCTTCTGGCGGCACCAGTCCTGGACATTCTTCAGATAGTCCGGCGCGGGCACGTTTACGCCGCCTTCGCCCTGCACAGGCTCCAGCAGTACGGCGCAGGTCTTGTCGGTTGTCCCCTTCTTGATGGCCTCCAAATCGTTGTACGGAACGTTGACGAATCCCGGCATGAGCGGCTTCCAGTTTTCCTGGTAGTGCGGCTGGCCGGTGGCCGCCATCATGGCCTGCGTCCGGCCATGGAATGAGTTG
>JACQUF010000089.1 GCA_016210435.1 Chloroflexota bacterium | reverse complement strand
GGGTTACGGTGCATGGCCCGCTGAACCTGCCCGGGTCAATGGCGAACCATGCCAGCCAGCTCTTCTCGAAGAACATCGCCGCACTGCTGGAGCTGCTGATCGACCGGGAGCGAAATCTCAAGGTGGACTTCAACGATGAAGTGATCCAGACGATGTGCGTAACCCACGACGGGAAGATACGCCACGCGCTGGGCGAGGCCGGGAGGTAATTCACCGGCGATGGTCGAGATCCTGCTGATATCGCTGACGATATTCATGCTCGCGACGTTCGTTGGCTTCGAAGTCATCACCAAGGTCCCGCCCACCCTGCACACTCCCTTGATGTCCGGCAGCAACGCCATCTCCGGTATCACGGTCGTAGGCGCGCTCGTGGTCGCCGGCCGCAGCGGAGGCACGCTGGCGATCATCCTCGGCACTGCCGCGGTCGTGCTCGCAACGATCAATGTCGTAGGTGGATTCGTGGTCACTGACCGGATGCTCCGCATGTTCAGGCGCAGCGACAGGGCAGGAGGGCGATGACCGAGCGTGTGATCGAACACTCGATCACTGCCTCGTACATCGTCGCCTCGGTCCTCTTCATCGTCGGTCTGAAGCGACTCAGCTCCCCGGCGACCGCGCGGTCCGGAAACCTGCTCGCCGCGGTCGGGATGCTGATAGCTGTCGTCGCCACCCTGCTAAATCGCGAGATCATCGAATTCCAGTACATCGTGATCGGCCTGGTCGTGGGCTCGGGAATCGGCGTCATCATGGCCAGGATGGTCAAGATGACCGCGATGCCGCAGATGGTCGCCGTCTTCAACGGGTTTGGCGGCGCGGCATCGTCACTGGTCGCCGCGGATGAGCTGTTACGGCTGGCCGAGGGAGGCGCGGTGCCGGTCGTTGTGACCGTAACCGGGCTGGCGTCGACCATCATCGGCACCGTCACGTTCAGCGGAAGCATGATCGCCTTCGGCAAACTGCAAGGGTTCGTGCCCTCGCCGCCGGTCCTGCTCCCGGCTCGCAACCTGATCAACGCGACCCTTGGGATCGCCGCAATAGGCTTCGCGGCATGGGGAATCGCCACCCCGGCCGCCCCCGAAATCCCCTTCACGGTCGCGTCCGTGCTGGCGCTCGCACTGGGCGTCCTCCTGGTCATTCCGATCGGTGGCGCGGATATGCCGGTGGTGATCGCGCTCTTGAACTCTTATTCCGGCCTGGCTGCTGCTGCGACGGGGTTCGTCCTCGATAACGATGTTCTGATCATCAGCGGTGCGCTCGTTGGCGCCTCTGGGATCATCCTTACCAGGATCATGACCCGGGCGATGAACCGCTCGATGATGAACGTCGTGTTCGGCGGATTCGGGGCAGTAACAGCCGCAGCGCCGGTCCTCGGCGCTGCGGCTGAAAAGCCCTACCGGTCGGCGAGCGCGGAGGACGCCGCGACAGTGCTCCGCTATGCCCGGAACGTTATCGTCGTTCCCGGCTACGGGCTGGCAGTGGCCCAGGCGCAGCACGGAGTAAAGCTGCTCGCCGACCTCCTCAAGGATCGCGGTGTAAGCGTGAAGTACGCGATCCACCCCGTAGCAGGGCGGATGCCGGGCCACATGAACGTGCTGCTCGCCGAGGCAAACGTGCCCTACGACGAGCTCTACGACATGGACCAGATCAACGACGAGTTCGCGCGGGCCGACGTGGCGGTGGTGATCGGCGCGAACGATGTGGTAAACCCGGCCGCCCGTCACGATACCGCCAGTCCGCTCTACGGAATGCCGATCCTGAACGCGGACAAGGCGGCGCAGGTGCTTGTGCTGAAGCGTTCCATGGCGCCGGGCTTCTCAGGTGTCGATAACGAGCTTTTCTACCTGCCAAACACGATGATGCTGTTCGGTGACGCGCAGAAATCCGTCACGGCTCTCGCCGCGGCGGTCAAACAGATGTAGCGGGTTCCAGACGCAGAGTAGCGGGAAGCGTTTCGGGTTTCAGAACGCCGCTCACCCACCGGGATCCCCCATATTTGCGCAGGTACGCCTGGGTCACCTGGCCGACTTCCGAGTCGTCCTGCACAGGCACCGCTCGTACCGGATAACGCTGCCCCTCCGCGATTACCGCCGGCGCAGCATCCGCCCGGACCTCACGGTACCAGCGCCCGCCTACACCGCGCACGG
>JACQUF010000086.1 GCA_016210435.1 Chloroflexota bacterium | reverse complement strand
GTGCGCTACTTCGAAGATTCTTCGCTACCCTCAGAATTGGTCATGCCGGCCGCGTTGCTTCGTCAGGCTCAGCGCGGCGCCTGAGCCCGTCCCTTCCTCAAGCTCAGGGTGAACTCCGGACCTGGCCGGCGCCCAAAACGATGAACGTGCCCTGCGGGCCCCTCACCCGGTCTCTGACCGCCCTCTCCCCTTCGGGGCGAGGGGTATCACGCAGCCTACGCGGCTGCGTCTGCGGGACGGGCACCCCGGGCGCTGAGCCGGTTGAATGCGTCCAGCGCGGCGATCTTGTAGCACTCGGCAAGAGTCGGATAATTGAAGACGTTCCCGACCAGATAGTCGAGCGTCCCGCCCAGCGCCATCACGGCCTGCCCGATGTGGACCAGCTCAGTGGCACCTTCACCGATGATGTGCACGCCGAGCACATGCCGGGTTTCGGCGTGAACGAGCAGCTTGAGCCGCCCGGTCTGGTCGGCGACGATCTGGCCCCGTGCGGTCTCGCCGTACCGGCCCGTGCCTGTCTCGTAGGGGACCCCCTCCGCCGTCAGTTCCTGCTCGGTCCGCCCCACGATTGAGATCTCCGGGATGGTGTAGATCCCGTACGGGAAGGGTGATTGCACGGCACCGGATTCGAGGCCCAACGCGTTCCGCACGGCCACCCTGCCTTGCTCCATGGAAGTCGCAGCCAGCGCGGGGAAGCCGATGACGTCGCCCGCCGCATATATCCAGGGGACAGACGTGCAATAGCTGGGATCGACCGCGATCCTTCCGCGATCATCCGCCTCGAGGCCGACCGCGCCCAGATTGAGCCCGTCGGTCGCCCCCCTCCGGCCCACCGTGTACAGGAGGCAGTCGCCAACGATCGTTTTGCGACTGGCTGTGCGTGCGACCACCTGTCCGTCGACCACCGCACAGTCGACGACCTCCTCGTCGAGCCGGAATAGCACGCCGTGGTCTCGCATGTGATACGTCAATGCGTCGACGATCTCCCGGTCCACGAACTCCAGCATGCGGTCCCGTTTTTCGACCAACGTCACCTTCGTGCCGAGGGCGGCGAAGATGCTGGCGTACTCGACACCGATCACGCCTGCCCCGACGACGATCAGTCGCCTCGGAAGCTCCTTCATGCCCGTCAGGCATTCGGTGTCCAGGATCTGGTCGCCGTCGACCGGGATTTTTGGTGAGTGCGCAGGTTCGCTCCCTGGCGCAAGCACGACGAATTGAGTTTCGACTTCGTACTCGTCGGCATGGTTGACGATGCGAAGCCGATTGGGACCAACCAGTGATGCCGTCCCGTATGCAAGCTCCACGTCATTGCGGGCGAACTGGGCTTCAACCACCGCAACTTCCCGCCGGATCACATGATCCAGGCGGAATGTGAGGTCAGCCATGGAGATGTTGCGCTTCACCGCGTAGCTGACTCCGTAGATGCCCCGCTGGCGAAAGCCGGTAAGGTGCAGAACCGCTTCGCGGATGGTCTTGCTCGGTATCGTGCCGGTGGCCAGGGCGCCTCCGCCGACGCAGTTGCGGCGTTCAATGGCAAGCACCCGCTTGCCCAGCTTCGCAGCCTGAATTGACGCTCGCTGCCCCGCCGGTCCTGTCCCCACCACCACGACGTCGAATTGTTTCATTCCGTCAGTCTAGGTTTCGATCAGGTAACGGCCATCGAGCAGATCCGCCAGAGCAGTGTGGAAATTGCCCAGAAAGGCCATGCGGGTTCCACGGACGCAGGACCGGTTGGGCATTGCTAGTGTTTGATCGATACGAGGGCGACGAACACCCTCACCTGGATCCTCTCCCGTCAAGGGAGAGGACGGTTGCAATGAAGAGGGATCGATCAATGACTGTGACCGGCAGGACGATCCTGGTGGTCGATGATGAGCCAGACATCCTTGAACTGGTTTCAAGGCGGCTCGAGCTGGCGGGCTATCGGGTCCTGTGCGCGAATTCCGGGTCGGCCGCGCTCCGGCTCTTTTACCAGCAGCAGCCCGACCTCGCCATAGTCGACATCGATATGCCGAAGATGAACGGTCTCGATGTATGCCGGCGGATCAGGGAGGTTTCAGAAATACCGGTGATCTTCCTTACCGCCTACGGCGCGGAAGAAGACCGGGTCAAAGGGCTTGAAGCCGGCGCCGACGACTACATCGTGAAGCCCTTCGGTAAGAACGAGCTCGCGGCGAGGGTCGGCGCTGCCCTGCGGAGGGCCTCTCTTCCCCCCGGCAAGACTACGCAGGCCGTTTACTCGGACGGCGAGATCATAATCGACCATTCGGCGCACACGGTTGTCGTCAGGGGAACGCCGATCTCGCTTTCGCCGCTCGAGTACAAGCTGCTGGTCGCGCTAGTACGTAACGCGGGCCAGGTGTTGAGCCAGGAACGCCTGCTGGACGTCGTGTGGGGCCAGGACGCGCTGGAAGTCTCCCCGGAAAGCGTACGGCTTTACGTTTCCTACCTTCGAAACAAGATCGAGCAGGATCCGAAACATCCCCGGCTGATCACTACGGTCCGCCAGTTCGGATACCGGTACGTGCCCGCGAATGCGGTGGGGGCAACGGCGTAGTCGCAAGCCGTCGGCGCGGGGCCTTTTCGGTTCCAAGCTTCAGCCTGCACGAATTCACGTGGTACACTGTTTTTCGTGGCAGAAAGACAGAATATTACGTTAACCGTGCCGCGCGACCTTTTGAAACGGGTGAAACGTATCGCGGCTGACCGCGAAACATCCGTATCTGCCCTGATGGCCGAAGCCCTGGCGCGGCTCGCGGATGAAGATCGCCGCTACTCAGCATCGCGAAAACGCGCGGTCGCTGCCCTCAGATCTGCAAGGTCACTCGGTACCGGCGGTCGATGCACGTGGACGCGTGACGAACTTCATGACCGCTGAGCCGACGCGGGAGTTCGTAGACGCTAACGTGTTCGTCTACGCCTTTGACGAATCCGCCGGGGCTAAGCGGGCCACCGCCGCGCGACTCCTGGAACGACTGTGGGGAGCAGGAACAGGATGCATCAGCGTGCAGGTTCTCCAGGAGTTCTTCGTCACGGTCACCCGCAAGGTTGCGCGGCCTCTCCAGATTGACGATGCGGCCGAACGAATCCGGGAATTGGTGACATGGAAAGTATTCGCGCCAACCGGGGATGATGTCCTCGCTGCAAGCGCACTTCAAAAGCAGGCAAAGATAGATTTCTGGGACGCGATGGTAGTTCAGGCGGCGGTTGAGCTTCGGTGCGACATGCTTTGGACCGAAGACCTGAACGAAGGTCAGGTTCTTCGAGGCGTCCGGATTCGCAACCCGTTTGCCGCCAGAGACTAGTGCGTGATATCGCCCTCGGTAGCGTCGCGCCAGGCAGGCAAGGTGACCGTGAAAGTGCTGCCCGCTCCCGGCTCGCTGCTCACCGTGATCGATCCGCCGTGAAGGTCAACCAGCGTCTTCGTAATCGCAAGCCCGAGTCCTGTACTTCCTGTCGCAGGCCGCTGAGAGGTCCCTTCGACCCTGACGAAACGTTCGAAGATCCTCGAGTGGTACTCCTTCGGTATCCCGACGCCGTTATCTGCGACAGATAGTTCGATCGATTTCCCCCGAGCACGGGCCACGACTGTGACCCTGCCGCCCGTGGGGGTGTACCGGAGCGCGTTCGAAAGCAGGTTCGTCACTATCTGGGCCAGTCGGCCGCGGTCGGCCCGGGCCGGCGGAAGGACGTCTGAGAAGTCAGTGTGCAGTTTCAGGCCGCGTTCCAGGATCTGCGAAGCCATCGAGTCCACGATCTCGTCGACGACTTCCCGCACGCGCACCGGTCCGGGGTCGAACTTCAACCCACCCGCCTCGAGCGACGACAGTTCCAGGATGTCGCGTACCAGCCGTTGAAGCCGCTCCGCGTTGGTCCTTGCGGTGCCGAGGTACTTGGGCAGCTTGCCGTTCGCTCCCGCGCCGAGC
>JACQUF010000085.1 GCA_016210435.1 Chloroflexota bacterium | reverse complement strand
TGGTTCCTCTCATAGGGGACTCTGAAAGACTGCTGAACCACATGATCTTCCGCCATCCGAATGGCATGGAGGAATGGATAGCGTTTTTTGAGGACCCCGAAGGTCGCCTGCTCGCCATCATGTCGCAGGTCACGGCTAACCCTGCTTTATCAACCTGAAGATGCAGGAGTAGGGAATTCGCAGCGCTTGCGCGACCCGCGAAGGAGAAAGCTCCCGTCGGCCTCGTTCAGTGATGCTGGGTTCCTCGAACGCATCGATCCGGAATCCGGATTGCTGGAACGCCTGCCAGTAGTCCCGAAGAGGCCGGTGAAAGCTCAAAACCGGGTTCAGTCCACCCCAGACACCCAGATACGGACCCCGCTGGAAGTACAGGTCGGTTTTGAACGCGAAGCGATCTTCCCGCCGAGGGGAATCGGGCGCCGGCTTGACCCACCCTGGGCCGGAGTCAAAGCAGGGATGCGAAATGACGACTATGAAGGAGCCACCGGGTTTGAGGACGCGGAATACCTCGCCAAGCGCGGCCTCGAAGTCCAGGACGTCCATTAGCACGTAGTTGCTGACTGCTCGGTCGAACTGATTCGGGAGCAGGAATCCCATACGTGAAGCCGAGCCGTGGTGGTACGTGATGCCGAGTTTCTCCTGCGTCTCCCGCTCCTGCGCGATCGCAAGGAAGCCATCTGACAGCTCGACCCCGGTGGGACGGGCGCCAGCCCGGGCCAGCTTGCGGCACAGGTAGCCATTGCCACATCCCACGTCGAGGACGTCGAGCCCGCGTACCGGGCCGAGCAACTCCAGCATCGGTTCATCACTCTGATATCGCCGGTTTCGGTCGCCGTCATCGTCGTATCCGGCGTTCCAGATTTCCGCGTTCCTGTTCCAGTTCGCCCGCACGTCATCGTCCGAGAACTCGTCAGTCGGACGCCAATTAACGGACTCGACCGGATAGCGGACCAGATCCGTATCCTGTGAGTCCTCTGCCTGCACGAGGTCCACTGTCTCGGGTGCCTGCGCCGGGTGCCGGCCCTCGACCTCCAGGCGATCAAGCCCCGGGCACGGCTTGCCGGTCCATGGCGACTCGTACATAAAGTAGTACCGCCATGCCCAGAACTCACCCGTAACTTCTCGGACTTCCCTGGAACACAGTGAGCAGAACAGCCTTCCGGAGTCGGGGCAGTATGCGGTGGCCATGAAGTGGGCGGGATTCCCGCACTTTCCGCAGACGTAGCGCCAGTGCCGGGGACAACGCGGCGCCTCTGACCCGAGATCAAATGCGGCAGGCGAGGTCGCGTAGCCCGCGTCTGAAGCCAGGATCCTGTCGCAGTAATAGCAGTTCATGGTCACGAGTCTCGAATCCTCAAGGACGGATCAGATTAGCGTCACGAGGTGACTGATATCACCTGTGCTTCAGGCGCGCTCAGTCCTGGTGGCCCAGGACCTCGCGGGTAACCTTGCCGATGTCCGCCGGAGAATCCGCGATATGCGCGCCCGCAGCCTTCAATGCGGCGATCTTCTCCGAAGCCAGCGCGGCTTTTCCGGTGATGATCGCCCCGGCGTGACCCATCCTTCGCCCTGGCGGTGCGGTCTGGCCGACGATCGTGGCAATGACCGGCTTCTTCATCGATCTGATGAATTCGGCCGCTTCCTGCTCGCGCGTGCCCCCGATCTCACCGATCATCACCACTGCATCGGTATCGCGATCAGCTTCGAACAGCTTCAGGACATCGACGAACGACGTGCCGTTGATCGGGTCGCCGCCAATGCCGACACAGGTCGATTGGCCGATTCCAAGGCTGGAAAGCTGAACGACTGCCTCGTAGGTCAGCGTCCCTGAGCGGGAGACGACACCAACCCGCCCTGGCTTGTGGATGTCGCCTGGCATGATGCCGACTTTCGCGTGTTCACCCGGCGTGATGACTCCGGGGCAGTTCGCCCCGAGAAGCCGGGTCCTCTTGCCTTCCAGGTAGGCCCGCACTTTGACCATGTCGAGTACCGGTATGCCCTCGGTTATGGAAACAACCAGGGGAAGGCCCGCATCGATCTGCTCGACGATCGCATCCGCGGCCGCAGGCGCGGGGACGAAGACCAGCCCGACGTTGGGGTCAGTCGCGTCGACAGCCTCTCGCACCGATTCGAAGACGGGGACTGAATCCTCGAATCTGGTACCGCCACGCCCAGGGTGGATACCCGCGACCATGTTGGTGCCGTATGCGCGGCATCGGCCGGCGTGGAATGACCCTTCACGCCCGAGTCCCTGTACCAGGAGTCGAGTGTTCTTTCCGACGAGGACGCTCATCGACGAGCGCCCTGCGCAGGCAGCGTGGCCGCGACCGCTGCGCCCGCCTGCGAAAGGTCATCGAGGAACGTAACCTTCAGGCCGGAATCGGCAAGAATCCTTCGCCCATCCTCGGCGTTCGTGCCCCGCAGCAAAGCGACGATGTGCAGACGCGAGCCGCTTTCCCGGGCACCCTGGACGACCCCTCGTGCGGCGATATCGCAACGCAGGATCCCTCCGAAGATGTTTACGAAGATCGCCCGAACGTCCGCGTCGGACACGAGGAGCTTGAACGCCTCCGCGATGCGATCTTCGTTTGCGCTCCCGCCCACGTCGAGGAAGTTCGCGGGCGGCGTACCCGCCTTCTCCGTGATATCCATGGTCGCCATGGCAAGCCCGGCGCCGTTGACCATGCACCCGACGCGACCGTTCTCGAGCTTCACGTACTTGACCCCGGCCGCTTCCGCCCTGCGCTGAAGCTCGTCCTGTTGCTCAGGGTCTGCGAGCGCCTTGAGGTCCGCGTGGCGGAATAGCGCGTCGTCCTCGATGTTCAGCTTCGAGTCCACTGCGACCACGCGGCCGTCGGTGGTGATCACGAGCGGGTTGATTTCGGCAAGGGTGCAGTCGTTGTCGACGAATACCCGGTACAGATTCAGGATCAGGTCGGCCGCCTCACGGACCAGCTTTGGCGGAAATCCCAGCGCGCGGGCCATGTCCCTGGCCCCGTACGGCCAGATGCCGTATGAAGGGTCCGCTTTGACGCGGATTATCCGTTCCGGGTGTTCGGCGGCGACCGTTTCGATGTCCATCCCGCCGGCCCGGCTGCCCATGATCACCGGCGCGCGGGCATCGCCGTCGACCGTGACGGCTAGATACAGCTCGGTTGCAATCGGCGTGGTTTCGGCGATCAGTACCTTGCGGACCGGCACGCCTCGCGCGGTGGTCTGATGGGTCACAAGGTTCCGGCCGAGCATTCCCGCGGCCGCGCTCTCGGCCTCCGCGGCGTTCGCCACCAGTTTCACGCCGCCTGCCTTCCCGCGACCGCCGGCATGCACCTGCGCCTTCACGACCACCTTGCCGCCCAGACGTTCTGCGGCTGACTTTGCCTCGGCTGGCGTCGAGGCAATCTCGCTCCTTGCGACTGGAATCCCGTACCTGGCGAAGATTTCCTTTGCCTGGTACTCGTGCAATTTCACTCTCGGTTCGCCTCCTGAAAAGGACACCCAAGTTTAGCTGAGTCTTCCGGCTCAGGCTGTGAGCCATTCGGACCGCAAGCCCGCGACCTCCGGCAACTTCCTCTCACACCTCCCGCACACGAAAATTCCATCATCCCAGCACCGCCAGAACACGTTCCGACAACGGAGACCCAAAGAATGGCCAGGATTCTGATCGTCGACGACCAGCCGGACCTGAGAGAGGCCCTCGCAGCGGTCGTCGAATATGACGGCCACGACGTTATCCAGGAATCCAACGGCCGGGACCTGGAAGCGACCGTAGTCGCAGCGCAACCGGATGTCGTGCTTCTCGACTGGAACATGCCCGGAGTGGTTGGCGTCGAAGCGCTCCGAAGGCTGAAGGCCAATCCAGCCACGAAGCATATTCCGGTGATCATGATCACTGTCCACGACCAACCCGAGACGCGAGATCAGGCCGCGATGTCGGGTGCGGCGTCGTACATCACGAAACCGTGGGGCGACGGTGAGGTGGGTCTGCGCGTCAACCAGGCATTGCAGAACTCACGCTCGTCCGGCGGCGAGAAACAGACCGCTCTCGGAGCCGCCGGTCGGCAGTAGAAGTCCGCGGGTCTTCGCCCGGCTAGCCCTTGATCGCGAGGGACTTCCGGCATTCCTCCAGATAAGAGCGGGCGCCTACTGAAAAAAGGCGATTGGTGCTTGTGACAAGCCAGTTGATTCCCCGGTTGCGCCAGTGAGCAGCGTGCTCTCCGTTCATTGCGATCGTGCCCACGTGCTTGCCGGCGGCCCGGATCTTCCTAGCAAGCGTCTCGATCGTCTCCATCACCTTCGGGTTCGTGATCTGGCCTGGCACTCCAAACACTGAAGACAGGTCGCCGGGGCCCAGAAAGATCAGGTCGGCCCCGGGGGTGTTAATGATCGCGTCCTGGTTTGCGATCCCTTCGAGGCTTTCGATTTGCAAACCCACGAACGTTTCGACGTTAGCCTCTTTGACATACTCGGCGATCGGCTGGATGCCGTAGCGGGCGCCGCGTCCGCCGAAGAAGCCGCGCTTGCCGACTGGGGGGTATTTCACCGCATCGACGACGGCTTTCGCCTGCGTTCCGTCGTTCGTGAACGGCATGAGGACACCTGCGGCGCCTCCATCCATGTACCGCTGGATGTGCTGCGGGTGATTCAGCCCTACCCGGACGATCGGCGTTGTGTCCGATAGCTCGGCAGCCCGGATCATGTTCTCGGCTGATTCGTAGTCCATGATCCCGTGCTCGCAGTCGATGATCACGAAGTCCATTCCGAGCCAGCCAAGTGTTTCAACCATTGCGGGCGAGGGGAAGTTCACGAAGGCGCCTAGGGTGGCCTTGCCGTCGTTGAGCTTCTGCTTCAGCGTGTTCTTGCGCATCTATGGCTCCTCGCGACTCCTGGTCCAATGTATGC
>JACQUF010000082.1 GCA_016210435.1 Chloroflexota bacterium | reverse complement strand
GTACTGCCGGGCGGCGCGCCACCGAAAGTGCCCGAGCCACGCCCGGGTCGGACCAGCGAGTTCCGGAAAAAGCTGAACACGCCGATCACGATCGACAACATCGAGCCAAACACGCCGCTCAAGGAAGCACTGGGCTTCTTGAGCGAGAAGTTTGAGATCCCGTTCCGCATCGACGTCAATGCCTTCAAGATGGACCTGATGATCGTGGAGGCAGAAAACCAGCCGGTGAAGTTACCCAGGCAGATGAATGTGCCCCTGGGAATGGTGCTCCGTCAGCTTGTGGAACAGTGCCAGGGCACCTTTGTGGTTCAACCGGACTTGATCGAGGTCACCACCCCCCAACGGGCGGCGCTGAAAAAGGGCACGGGCGAAGCTGCAGCAAGTCGCGTACAGTCGGCAAGAGCGTCTCCCAGCGGGCGACGATCATTTTGCTGGGTTTCCAGGGACTCTTCAACGAGGAGATCGCCTTGCGGGTCGGCCTGAACCGGCTGCAGGTGGGCATCTGGCGGCAGCGGTGGCGGGACGCATGGGAGGCGCTGTGCGTGTGGGAATGTGCCGAACCCCACCGCCTGCGCGAGGCGATCCTCGACATTCTCTCCGACGCCCCGCGACCGGGTGCCCCGGCGACGTTCACCGCCGAGCAGGTGTCCCAGATCGTAGCGTTGGCGTGCGAGCCGCCGAAGTTGTCGGGCCGGCCGATCGACCACTGGACGCTCCGGGAACTGCGTGACGAGGCGATCAAGCGGAAGATCGTGGAGGATATTTCCGTGTCTCAGGTCGGCCGCTTCCTGCAGCAGGCAGCCGTTCAGCCGCACCGCAAGAAAATGTGGCTCAACACCACGGAGAAGGACCCCCAGAAGTTCCAGGCCGAGGTCGAAAACGTTTGCCGAACCTACCTCGAAGCGCCGGCGAAGGCGGCGGTCGATGGCACGCATACGGTGAGCGTGGACGAGGCGACCTCGCTGCAGGCCATCGAGCGGAACGCCCCCGACAAACCGGCCCAACCCGACAGTGTACCGAAGCAGGAGTTTGAATACACCCGGCACGGGACGACGACGCTGACCGCCGGCCTGGACGTGGTGACGGGGATGATCGTCTGCCCAACGCTGGAGGCGACCCGTACCGAACCGGAGTTCGTCGCGCACATCGCCCGGACCGTGGACACCGAGCCGGCCGGCGAATGGGTTTTCGTGGTCGACTGCCTCAACACGCACGTGTCGGAAAGCCTGGTGCAGTTCGTCGCCGAACGCTGCGGTCTGCCCGACGAGCTGGGAAAAAAAACGACCGCGGCATCCTCAAGTCGATGGCTACACGCAAGGAGTTCCTGTCGGACGTCGCCCACCGGATCCGCTTCGTCTACCTGCCGAAACACAGTTCGTGGCTCAACCAGATCGAGATCGTGTTCGGGATCATCCACCGGAAGCTCCTGCGGAGCGGAAACTTCACGTCGGTGACGGACCTGGAAGCGCAGTTGCGGGAATTCATGGACTACTACAACGCCACGATGGCCCACCCCTTCGCCTGGACCTACACCGGCAAGCCAATGCAGAAGCAACGCCGCGCGACCTTCGTCGCACCGCATCGCCGACTCAAACTGGGGAAAAACCAGCGAATAGCGAAAGACGCCGTCTTATGCAACTCTGTTTGAGAGATGCGGCACTAGCTTCCCATCATCGCCGTGGGTCGGCTCCGCGAACTCGACCAGTCGATTGAAGCGGTTGCCGATGAATAGGGCTCGTTCCCGCAGTTGCGGCGCGCCGTAGCTGAGTGCCCGAAACAGGGGCTGGCGGCGGCGACCACCGGCTGCTGCGCGACGAGTTCGAGGCGGGGCAGGCTGGCGGCGGCGACCACCGAACGAGGAGCTGTCAGGCAGGCATGGCAGGCATCTCTTCAGCCAGGAGAGCCACAGCCATGTGTCTTTGCTGTGATCAACGCCCTGGAATCCAAGCTGGCTAGCGGTTATCATCATGTCGGAAGTCACACCCAAAATCCTTCCTGCCCCAGGGAGAGTCTGCGATGCTCCCGATCGCGCAGCGACATACCCTGCCGTTGGTCCTTGTCACCTTGCCAGTTATTCTGTCGGCAGCGCAAGGGGGGCCGCCGGAGCATGACGCGTCGAAGCCGGCCGATGTGCGTGCCCTCAAGTTCTTCGAGGACAAGGTCAGGCCGGTGCTGGCGGAGAACTGCTTTGGCTGCCATGGCTCGAAGAAACAGAAGGGTGGGCTGCGGCTCGATTCCGCCGCGGCCATCCTCAAGGGCGGTGAGAGCGGTCCTGCTCTGCAGCCCGGCAAGCCCGGCGACAGCCTGGTCATCAAGGCGGTGAAGGAGACCGAGCAGCTCAAGATGGCGCCGGGCATGTAGGTGCCCGCGG
>JACQUF010000081.1 GCA_016210435.1 Chloroflexota bacterium | reverse complement strand
TGACATTCGGCGAAGGAGTTCATCATCAGGCAGTCCAACCAGGTCCTTACGTTCTTTGACCGCGACTACGTCGTGTCCACGTTCCCGGAGGCGTCGCGCGATTTCCGGCGAGTAACGCCGGTCGAGAAGCAGTTTCACCCGAGGAGATTCTTCTGCTTACGCCACAGATTTTCCTCTCGCTCAGCCACTGCGCGGCTGCGCGAGATCCAGCCGTCTATTTCGTGAGAGTAGTCGGCGTAATACCGCAAACACGCCTCTACCTGCTCCACGGGCAGCTCCAGGTATTCCGCGGTCTTCTCCAATGACTTCTCATTCATGTGGAAGACGTCGACGACCGCCGCGACGTCGAGCCGCGTGCCCAGGAGAGAGGCTCGGCGTCCCATAGCGCCCCCTCTGAAATAGATGAGCGGATGCTCGTCCATCCGGAGACCCTCTTCTACGTACCGCTCGGCCAAGGCAGTCTGAGACTCGCCGACCTCTTCAGCGCGCCGCCTCAGATGGTCGAGCGTAACCGGCCGAACTCGAAAGGCAAGGGGTTTCTTGACGCTGCTTGCAGTTCTCATCAAGGCTGATCCTTTGCTGACACCGTATTACAACGTTAGCAGACACCGCTCAAACGTACAACGCCAGACGTTGATTGAACCCCGGGGGTGCGCTGGTGTACACATCGAGCAGTTGCGCCTCGTGCGGCCCCCAGCGTTCACTCGATGCTCGCGGACCGTTGCGACCATCAGTGCGTGCCTACCCAAAACCATGTCCTGCGTTCGCCTGGCCCGGCGATCCGTACCCGCCCGATTTAACTGCGCCACCGAACGACGGCACGCCGTTAGTGCCGGTCGGGTTGTTCCGGAAACCTCCGGGCCCGCTTGTGAAAGGATCAGGCCAAAGAAACGTTTTTTTGGCCGCGCGGGGCGATCGCACCTCTTGATCAGTAGGTTTAGAGTTCGAGCCTCTGGCGGGTCACCAGATCTCCCAAACAAGTAGGCCCCGGAATCGACTCCGGGGCCCGTTGATTCTGGCAAGATTTCAGCCACTACTAAAGCCATTGATTCAGCGAGCTACCGGAGTCACAGTGGAAATCCATCAGTTACGTGTCCTCGTCGCCGTCGCCAATACCGGCAGCCTGAGCGCCGGAGGTAGGAAGGCTGGCCTGACGCAGCCCGCGGTCACCCGTCTCATCCAACGGCTCGAGAAGGAGGTCGGCGCACCGATCCTCAAGAGAGGCGCATCAGGGATCGAACTGACGCCGCAGGGAGAGGCGCTCCTCGGATTCGCGCGACGGATGCTCGCGGAATACGACTCCCTGGTCGCGCAGATCGCCGCGCCATCGAATGACCTGGCCGGCAGGCTGAGGATCATTTCGAGCACGACCCCGGGCGAGTACCTCGTGCCCGAACTCGTTTCGAGCTTTAATCGCCTTCATCCCCGCGTCGCGGCAGAGGTATTAGTGACGGACTCAGCCGCTGTGCTCGACGAACTCCTCGACCGGCAATGGGACATCGGATTCGTTGGTCGCCGGACCCAGAACTCCGCTTTCGTCTTCAGGCCGGTGGCCTGGGACGAGATCGTTCTGGCGGTTCCCGGTCGCCATCCGTTCGCAAAGCGTGGCGTCATCCCGCTCTCCGAGCTCGCGGGCCAGGTTTTCATCGAACGCGAGGACGGCTCTGGCACCCGGCTTTCCGTGAGAGACGCGTTCGCGCAGCGGGGACTAAAGCTGCCTGAATGGCGCGTCGCCATGGTCCTTGGATCGACTCATGCCGTGGTCTCCGCGGTTGACTCCGGGCTCGGTGTTGGCTTTGTGACGGCGCGGGCTCTGGAACAGCATCCGCCTTCGCGTGTGTCCGCTGTCAGGATCTCGGAAGCGCCGCTTACAAGGCTGCTCTACATGGTGCGGCATAGACCGGGGCCGCCCTCTCCGATTGTCCGGGCCTTCGAGCGGCATGTGACCAAGGTATTGCCCCGAGTCGAGAGTATTGAACCGCCGCGGACCTTCGCTCCGCGCTCTCGTCGGACACGGATGCGCAGGTCAGGAAGGACGCGCTGACATATGCATATCGTTTATGGTTGTTGCAAGGAATTCGGCCTTATGGCATGAATGCTATTCATGCATCGAAGTTCCATCACTTTGCTCGCGGCGGCGATACTCGCCCTGGCCCTCGCCGGCTGCGCAGGCTCACCCGATAAACCTACCCTGGTTATCGCCGGTATTCCCGATGAGCAGGTCTCGATTCTTGAAGAGCGATTCGGCGGCATTGCGACATACCTGAGCCGCGAAACTGGCCTGAAGGTCAGGTACCAGCCGTCGATCTCCTATGCCGCGCTCGTGACCGCCTTTGAGCATGGGGACGTGAGCCTCGCGTGGTTCGGAGGGCTGACCGGAGTGCAGGCGAGAATTGCCGCTCCGGGCGCGAAGGCAGTAGCCCAGAGGCCACGTGATCAGGAGTTCCGCTCGGTATTCATAGTTGGTCCGGGCGTTGCGGCGGCCTCGCTCCAGGAATTGCGTGGTCTCTCGTTTACGTTCGGAAGTGAGAGTTCGACTTCGGGGCATCTCATGCCAAGGTACTTCATGGTCCAGGAAGGGATCGACCCCGAACGTGACCTCAGAGGCCGGCCGTCCTACTCGGGCTCTCACGACAAGACCTGGAAGCTGGTCGAGGCCGGTACTTTCGACGCCGGGGTGCTCAATCAGGCGGTCTGGGAGCGGGCAGTCAAGGAAGATCAGGTTGACACGACCAGGGTTCGCCCGATCTACGTCACTCCGCCCTACTTCGACTACCACTGGGTCATCGGGCCGAACGTGGACAAGATCTACGGCAACGGTACCGCGGCGCGCGTCCAGCAGGCTTTACTCTCCATGAACGGCAAGGACGAAGACACCGCTCGCACGCTGGCGCTCTTTCAGACGGACTCGTTCGTCGGGACGAAGAACGACAACTACTCAGCCATCGAGTCCACGGCCAGGTCGCTGGGATTGATCCAGTGATCGATCGGGAATCGCCGACTGCGATTCGGCTGGACAGCGTGACGAAGGCATATGCCGGATCGTGCGCAGTGAGCGCCATGACTCTCGAGGTACAGCGCGGCGAGCAGGTATGCCTGCTTGGTCCCAGCGGCGCCGGGAAGACCACGTTGCTCAGGCTGATGGCAGGGATGGTCGAACCCTCATCCGGTGGGATAACCGTTTTCGGGACGCCCCTGCAGGATATCCGCCGCGGGCCGGAACTCGCTTCCGTAGTTGGGATGATGCAGCAGCAACTCGACCTCGTGCCTCAACTGGCGGTGAGGCACAACATTGAGGCAGGGCTTCTGGGACGCTGGAGTACCTGGAGGGCGGTGGCTGGTCTCTTGCTGCCGGTGCAGTCTCACGCTGCTGCGAGCGCCGCACGACGGGTCGGACTAGAGGACAAGTTCTTCACGCGCGTCGACCGTCTATCGGGGGGCGAGCAGCAACGTGTCGCCCTCGCCCGGCTCCTTGTGCAGGACCCCGCGATCCTGCTCGTCGATGAACCTGTCGCGTCGCTCGATCCGGAACTCGCAACAGACCTCCTCTCCCTCCTGAGAGACCTCACAATTGAGACTAACAAGACGCTTGTTGCCTCGTTGCATTCCCCGGAATTCGCCACGAACTTCTTCGAGCGGGTAATCGGACTGCGAAACGGGAGAATCGAATTCGATCTCCCTTCGTCGAAGGTGTCCCGAAGGCGCCTTGATGCCCTCTACCAGTTGAACGGCCGGGCGAGCGGCCCGGAATCGGTGAGCATGACCGAGACGGCGGGGTGAGCGCCGCCCTGACGAAGGTGCGCCCTTCCGTTGCTCCAACGACCATCCTGAATCTGGTCCTTGTGGGCGCGATTGCCCTTTCAATGGTGCGGGCGGGCAGCCCGGCAGGGGTTCTCAACCCGGAGGGACTCTCTGCGGCGGGCCAGAGCCTTGGCGCCGCGTTCAACCCGGACCTGGCCCCGGCCCACCTGCGTCTCACCCTGGCCGCCTCGGGAAGGACGCTTGCCTACGCCGCTGCCGGCATGACACTCGCTTTCGCCGGCGGTATTCCGCTGGGTGTGATCGCAAGCGGCTCGCTCGGGCGGTCGTCGCGGCCGCTTACCGCGGTCACGGTCGCCTGCAGGATGGTTCTTGGCCTGCTGAGAGCAGTCCACGAGCTCGTGTGGGCCCTGATCTTGGTCTTCGCACTTGGGCTGTCACCGCTCGCGGGTGGTCTCGCAATCGGCATCCCGTATGCGGGCATACTCGGCCGTGTGATCGCCGACCAGCTAAGAGATGTCCCTGAGAGCCGGCTTGCAGCCTTGCGAGCGTCGGGCGCCAGTGAAACGCAGGTCCTGCTCTACGGGCAGATCCCCGGCGCGCTGCCAGATCTCGTGAGCTATTTCTTCTACCGCAGCGAATGCGCCATCCGGTCCGCAGCGGTCTTAAGCATCGTTGGGCTGGGGGGAATCGGGTACCGGATCACGGTCGCGCTCGACGATCTTCACTATCGGGAGGTCTGGACGCTCGTTTATGCGCTCGTCCTGATCGTTGTCGCGGTCGACATCTGGAGCGCGCAAGTCCGGCGCAGGCTTACCTGATGGCCACCCCGATCGCGGTCCACACCGATGCGCCCATCCCAATACGGCGATCGTCCATTCAGGCAGATCGCGCGCCGGCTCATTTCCTCGGTCTCGGCTTTCCCGGGTGGTCGCTCGTCGCTGCTTTGATGATCGGCGCCGCAGGCTGGGCGTTCATCGTCGTGGACAGCGACACTGGCCTGTTCCTTTCATCCGCTGCCCGGACTCGTCTTGCAGATTTCTTCGCGAAGCTGGCGGGCAGAGGCGCAGGTGGAAGCGCGGGGTTCTGGGACGCCACCAAGTGGTGGACAATCGCCAGATTGACCGTCGATTCCCTGTCCTTGAGTCTCATTGCCGTGGCGCTCGCAGGGATCGGGGCGGTCGTGACGATGACCGCGGCGGCTTCGAACATCACCTACGGCGACCTCGCGTTCGGGAACCGCACCCTCGGGCGAGCAATATACCTGGGAACCCGTGCGATTCACATCCTGACGAGATCTGTCCCGGAGGTCGTCTGGGCGCTGGTAATCGTCTTTGTCATGGCGCCCGGGATGTACGCGGCCGCGCTCGCGCTTGCCGCCCACAATTACGGTGTCCTCGGTCGCCTGGGTGCAGAGCTCGTGGAGAACGTCGACCCGAGACCTTTGAGAGCGCTAAGGTCAAGCGGCGCGGGCAACATCAAACTGTTGCTCTACGGAATCCTTCCTCAGGTGCTGCCGCAAATTCTGACCTTCGTCTTCTACCGCTGGGAAGTCATCATCCGCGCGAGCGCGGTCGTCGGTTTCGTGGCGGCGGTCGGCCTCGGGTATCAGCTCAGATTGGACCTGAGCTTCTTCCGCTACACCGACGTCGCGATGCTGCTCGTCGCCTACATCCTGAGCGTGTGGCTGGTCGATCTCGTCTCAGTGGGACTGAGGAAGCTGGCCCGCTGAGGCCCGGGATGGCCCTGTATCAGTCTTAAAGCTGGCGCAGCCGGGGATCGAATCGATCGCGAAGCCAGTCGCCCAGGAAATTGAACGCGAAGACCGTAAGGAAGATTGCGATGCCCGGGAAGATCGCGATCCACCATGCGCTGCCGAGGTACAGGCGGCCCTCGGACACCATGGAACCCCATGCGGGCGTCGGCGGCGGTATACCCGCGCCGAGGAAGGACAGGATCGCCTCGGTGAGTATGAGGCTCCCTACTTGTAGGGTCGCGATCACGATTGCCGTGTTGATCACGCCGGGGAAAATGTGCCTGCTCAGAATGCCACAGGACAAGCAGCATGAAGAACAGGCGCCGGATCAGGAATCGACCCATGCCTCTGAATCAGTAGTCCAGGCAGCTGATGCGTCCGAACCCGTAGTGGTCCGCCCACCGTGGACCCGGCAGCGGACCATCGGCAGGAACGACGCGTTGCCGCTGGCTGCTGTCGGCCACGATCTTCTTCTGGCCGATCACACGTTCGACTCCCGGAACCGCGTCGCCCGTGACGTCTGATTCAGCTTTGATACGCGAGCCGTATCCGATGCTCACAATTGCCTGCGCCTCGGGCAGAGGCTCGAGTAGCGGCGGCCCCCCCGTCTCGGGGGGTTCCTCGCCAGTGAGCCAGACTGTCTTGATCCCCGCGCGTTCGCAGGCCTGGACTGTGCGGATCACCTCCATGAAGTCGTTCCCGCCCGAATCCCAGGTGATCGCAGCGCCTTCCGCGCCGAGCATCTGGGCAGTCTTCGCGGTCTGCAAGGATGTGATGTCCTTTTCATCCTGCGAACTCCAGCGCGTGCGGATGGCGATCACCCCGGCGAAGACGAAATCCTTGCCGTGGCGTGCGTACATCTCGCGCAGGACAGGGTTGTTGACCAGATCCCACGATGTGCGAACGCTTATCGCGCCATCGATAAGCTCGTTCGGGTGCAGCACCCACGGCGGGGTCTGTCGCGAAAAGCCGTAGATCGATGTCCAGAACGCGGAAAGCGAGTTTGCGTAGTGCTGGGGCGAACGATGACAGCAGATGTAGACCGCCCGTGGGAGACCAGGAGACGTCTTGGTCAGCTCGAACGTCTCGGCGCCTGGCGGGGTGAGACCCCGGGTTGCCGAGGCAAGTGAGTCGGAAACGAGTAGCGCCGCACGGTGGCACGCGATGTTCTGATCTTCGATCGACAGCGTGCGGTCGACGTCGAGGACGACACATACGTTCTGGAGTGCCGAATACGGGCTCACGGCGCCGGGTCCGGCCATATCGATGAAACCGTCCAGCCAGGCGTCGTTGCCGCGGTACATCTCAACTTCGGCGACTTCGATCACGGCAGTCCCGGATAGCCGGTGTGTGCGGCCCTGCCCGACGACCGTGACCGGCCGGCCGCATATCCCCGGGTACACGACCCCCGGGCCCGCCACCTTGCATCGTGGTTCGATCACGTCCCGGACCGACGTGATTCGGACCGATTCGCCGGGCTTCACGATTTCCAGTCGGGCGCTCATAATCCGGGGATCACGCAGGATAGCGTCCGTGATCTGCTTCTGATGGATTTCGAGTGTGCCATTCGACCAGCGTGTGCGGTCGGCAAACACGACTCGCTCTACCGGGAAGGTTCCAAGCTCAAGCCGCAACGCCGGCCTCCTTCGCGGGCTCCAAATCTGAGGGGTCAAACAACGTCGGGCCACTGACTGGCGTCTGGACAGCCTTCAGAGCCGTGCGCACGATCCGGAGGCCGTAAGCGCGGTCTTTCTCAGTACCGAGCCGGGGGTCGCCGCAGACGTGCTCGATCCGGGCGCCGCGCACCACCCTCGGTGCGCCGGTTGTGAGCGCGAGGCTGAACAGAGCTGAGATCAGGGC
>JACQUF010000080.1 GCA_016210435.1 Chloroflexota bacterium | reverse complement strand
GTTCTGGGCGCGCCCGCGTCCGTTCAACGCCATGCCGGACCAGGTCAATCTCCTCTTCTATCCTTCGACCGACCCTTCGTTCCCCGCCAATCCGGCCGCGGTCGGCTTCGCCGCGGCGACCGCGGTCTGGCTCGCCAACCGGAAGCTGGGCGTTCTTCTTGCAGTTACCACCGTAGTTCAGGCGGTCGCCCGTGTCTATGTCGGGGTCTTCTATCCGACGGACGTGATCGGGGGCGCGTTCGTGGGCGTTGTGATCGTCGGCCTCCCGCTCGCGCTTCGGAGGCTACTGCGGCCGCTCCCGGAGCTCGCGATAAGGGCCGGGCGCGCGTTTCTGCTTGCCTAGAAACCATCCCGAAATATGGGGCGCTCACGGCCCGGCGCCCTCACCCTCAACCCTCTCCCACAGGGCGAGGGGATTGTCGGGCCAGCCCGGGTTTGAGGGCCGGGTCCGAGGCTTAGGGCCGAAGGTTGACCTTTCCACCGTGGCCCTTGCCCGCGGCCCTTGGCCCTAAACGCACCTATTCCCGGGCCAGCAGCTGCCGGTACGCGGCTCCGTACTTGAAGTTCTGACCGCGCGCCGCCTCGGCCGCGCGCTCCCGCACCCTCGCCGCCGCGTCCCTGCCTGTGTCCGTCAGGCCGAACACCTGGCTCGCGTGCTTGTACAGCGCTTCGATCTGAAGTTCCAGCGTGTCCGAAATATCGACGACGACATCGGGTTCGTCCGCGCCCCAGTACAGCAGCCGCCGGACCCTGTGGGGCTTTAGGCCTTCGACCCGGATCTGGTCCGGGTAGTGCAGATGGTCCCGCGCATACGGGAATACGGCATCCGTCGTCACGATCCCCGTCATCCGATGATCGCGGTGCTGGAAACCCTTCATGCGATAGGGGTCGTGGGTGAGGACCGTGTGGGGCCGGTACATGCGGATGACCCGTACGACAGCCCCCCGGAAGTCCCGGTCGTCCTCCAGGCCGCCGTCAGGGAAGTCCAGGCAAACAACACGGGCAACTCCAAGGACCTTTGCCGCATCGTGCTGTTCCTGCCTGCGGAGGTCGATCAGGCGCTGAGACTCCATCGAGAGGTCTCCGCTGCCGCTGCCGCCGTTCGTGCACAGCACGAAGGTGACCTCGCAGCCCTGCTTGACCCACCTGGCGGCGACCGCCCCGGCCCCAATCTCTGCGTCATCGGGGTGTGCAAACACGACCATCGCGCGCTCCGGAATGTCGTCGATGACGGTCATCGCCTCACGGGGTGCCGGCTGGTGGAAGGGCGAACTCTGGGATGCCTGCGTACTCATGCCGGCCGAACAGTCTACCGGAGGAAGGACTTAGACTATCCGGAAATTCCGGGTACAAGGGCCATTCGAGCCGGTGGCAGGGCACGCAGCAATGCGGGAAGGGCGAGCCATGTCGGTCTTGACGACACGGGACCCCGAGATAGCGGCGGCGATCGCCGCGGACGAGGGGCGCCAGCGCGAGGAACTCGTGCTGATTGCCTCGGAGAACTATGCCAGCGCGGCGGTACTCGAGGCGACCGGCTGCGTGATGACGAACAAGTATGCCGAGGGGTACCCAGGGCGTCGGTACTACGCCGGGTGTGACCACGTGGACGTCGCGGAGCGGCTCGCCCAGGAGCGTGGCAAGAAGCTCTTCAATGCCGAGCATGCCAACGTCCAGCCCCACAGCGGGTCCACCGCAAACATGGCCGCCTATTTCGCGGTGCTCAAACCGGGCGATCGAGTGCTCGGCATGCGATTGGACCAGGGAGGCCACCTGACTCATGGATCCCCGGTCAATTTCTCGGGGAAGCTGTACGAATTCGCGTCATACGGCGTCGACCGGGAGACCGAGCTCATCGACTACGGCGAGGTGGCGCGGATCGCCCGCGAGTTCAAGCCGAAGATCATCGTCGCCGGCGCTACCGCATATCCGCGCGTCATCGACTTCCAGAGGTTCGAGTCGATCGCTCATGAAACCGGGGCGCTTCTGATGGTCGACATGGCGCACATTGCCGGCCTGATCGCCGGTGGAGTCCACCCGTCGCCGTTCCCGCACGCGAATATCGTGACCACGACGACGCACAAAACGCTGCGCGGCCCGCGCGGCGCTGCGATCTTCTGCAGGTCAGGCCTGGCGAAGGCAGTTGACAGCGCGGTGTTCCCTAACGTGCAGGGTGGCCCGCTGATGCACGTGATCGCGGCGAAGGCGGTTGCCTTCGGCGAAGCCTTGAAACCGGAATTCAAGACATATGCCGCGCAGATTGTGGAGAACGCGCGCGGGCTGGCCGCTGCGCTTTCGGCGGGCGGGCTCAGAATCGTATCCGGCGGCACCGACAACCATCTGATCCTTGTGGACATGACGCTGTTGACCCTGACAGGCCAGCAGGCCGAGGACGCCCTGCGTACTGCGGGGATCATCGTCAACAAGAACACGATTCCCTACGACCCCCGGCCCCCTCGCGTCGCCAGCGGCGTGCGGATCGGAACGCCAGCAGTCACAAGCAGAGGGATGAAGGGGCCGGAGATCAGCCGGGTAGCGAAGTTCATCCTGGCGGCGCTGCGGGCTGCGGACAAACGGGACGAGCTGGGGTCGATCAGGGCGCGGGTGGCGAAGTTCGCCTCGCAGTTCCCGGTTCCGGGCGTGTCGGACCGCGGATGAAGCATCGCTCCGGGACAGGACATTACCGATACCCGGACGGATGCCTGAAAATAGCAGGCCCAGTGCTATACTGGGCGTTCGTCTGATTCCGCCCAGGAGGCTTCCCATTCCCGAGCTACGCACGTACGAATTAATGTGGATTCTCGGCGCCGACGCTGATGAAGCAGCGGGGAAGGCGGCGATAGAAGCAATTTCAGCACTCGTGACACAGAATGGCGGCGAAATGGTCGACGCTGAGTCGTGGGGGCGCAGGACGCTTTCCTACCCGATCAAGAAGAGCAAGGAAGGCACCTACTTTCTTGCGCATTTCAAGCTCGCGCTGTCGGCTGTGCCTGAGTTCGAGCGCGGCCTGAATCTCAACCAGGACGTGATCCGGTATCTGCTGCTCGCTCAGGACACGAAGAAGGCCGCGCGGCGCGCCGAATCCAGGTCGCGGACCGCGCCGCAGCATAGCCAGCCGAGTGCCCCCGCCGTGGCGGCGAGCTAACAAGGGGGCGTCGTTGGGGCTCAACAAGATCCTCCTTATCGGCAACGTGGGGAGCGACCCCGAGATGCGGTACACCCCTAACGGGGACGCCGTAGCCGACTTCAGGCTGGCCGTGAATCGCGTCTACAACACGCGCGACGGCGAGCGCCGGGAGGAGACGGAGTGGTTCACCGTAACTGCCTGGGGAAAGCTTGCCGAGCAAGTCAACCAGTACATCGTTAAAGGCCGGCGGACCTATGTGGAGGGACGGCTGCGGAGCCGGGCCTACCTCGGAAGCGACGGCCAGCCGCGAGCCGCAAATGAAGTAGTCGCCGGGCAGATCCTCTTCCTGGACCGCGCCGGAGCGCAGGCAGCGGAGGCCGCCCAACAGCCTGCCGCGGCCAGCGCGGCCGCCGGCGAAAACCAGAGCGACGTCGAAGACCTGCCCTGGTAGTTGCGCGGTCCGCAAGCCGGGCCGATTGGTATTCGGAGGCCGATTTCTTAGATGACCACGTCAAGGTATGGTTCGTCCGATAGAGAATACAGATCTGGCGGCGCCGGACCCTCGGCGGGCGGGAAGCCCGGCGCGGGAGGGCCTCCGGCGCGCGGTCGCCGGCCATGGGGACGGCGCAAGGTATGCGTGTTCTGCGCCGAGAAGATCGAACCAGAGTACAAGGGAGTCAACCGCCTCCGCAGGTTCTTGAACGACCGGTCCCGCATCGAATCTGGCAAGAAGACCGGCACCTGCGCTAAACACCAGCGAGTGCTCCGTCGCGAAATCAAGCGAGCGCGCTTCCTTGGTCTGTTGCCTTTTGTTGCAGACCATCTTCGCGTCACGGGACCCGCAACCGTGCCGGGGGCGCGGGCGGCGGCAGCCGAGGCTGAGGCCGGGGCCGAAGAAGTAGCGCCTGAAGAGGCCCTGGAAGCCGTGGAACCGATCGAGGAATCCGAGACCGAGGTTGGGAGCGTTGAACCGGCAGGCGACCAGAACCCGCAGGTTTGAGCTTCCGGCAGTAGGCAGGTAATGACCACTCCCGAACAGAGTCCGCAGCCCAGCAGCCCCCAGCCGGATCAAGAAGCCCCCGAGCCAGTCACCCGTCGCACCATTCTGGCTGCGCAGCGCGATCAGCGCAGGCGTAACCGGCCCTTCGTAATAGCTGGCGTCATCGTCCTGATCCTTATCCTGGCGGCGCCCACGGTTCACTTCATCATGAAGTTCGTGCTCCCGCCGCGTGAGCTGGCGCTTCGAGTCCAGAACGTCGAGTACTCGCGAGGCGACCTCGTGGACTTCATCAGGTTCCACCAGAGGCTCTCCGAAGAGAAGGGTCAGCAATTTCAGGTCGGAAACTCGCTCTTCGACGCGCTCCAGGTCATGGCCGAGAACGAGATCGCCTTCCAGGCTGCGCCAACGCTCGGAGTCACGGTCGAATCAGCTGAAGTCGACCGTCAGATCCGCAGTCTGCTCGGATTCCCGGGCCTGACCGACGCCGAGGCGAACCAGCCCGAGACGAAGAGCCAGATCGAGGAACGGTACCGCCAGTTCCTGAACAACGTGCAGCTGACCGAGGAGCGCTACCGGGAGATCGTCAGGAAGGACCTGTTCCGGCAGGAGGTCCGGGACCGGCTCGGAGAGGAAGTCGACCGTATCCAGGAGCAGGTGCACGTCTACCAGATCCGGCTGGACCGGGATGACAAGGTCGTGCTCGATACGGTCCGGCGGCGCCTGAAAGCAGGCGAATCATTCCCTTCCCTTGCGCTTCAGCATTCGAAGGACCCGAATGTCAAGCGTGACAGGGGCGACATCGGCTGGCTCCCGAGGGGCGTGATGCCGGAGTTCGACAGGCTCTTTTTCGACACCAAGTCCGACGGGACCAGGATCCTCGGCATCGACGAGGCGAGCGAACTGATCAACGACCCCCGCGGGGGGTTCTGGAACATCTACTACATCGACGAATACGCTTCGGCA
The DNA here is from genome assembly GCA_016210435.1 of Chloroflexota bacterium. Lineage (GTDB taxonomy): Bacteria > Chloroflexota > Dehalococcoidia > Lucifugimonadales > Lucifugimonadaceae > VGZT01. The sequence continues at coordinate 3,804 of JACQUF010000080.1, read as the reverse complement.
CGGGAAGTTGACGATGCCGACTTCGAGATTCTGAAGGACCAGGCGTTCAAGGATTGGTCTGAAACCGAGCGCAAGCGGCTCGACGTTTACCTGGTACTAAACGACCGCATCTACAACTGGGTAAACAAGCAGGTGCGTTTGAATTCGATCCTGCCTACCCCCACCCCGTACGACCCCTTCAGCGTTAGCTCGCAAGCAATCCAGCGCTAGAAAGCCACGGACGTGAGCACGGCCCGTCCACTCGGTGTTGGCTTGCTTGGCCTTGGCGTTGTCGGCTCGGCCGTTGCGGAGGCCCTCGTCGCCGGCCGCGGGCAATTGGCTGGCGAAGGCGCGCGGCCGCTCGTGCTGAAGCGGGCGCTCGTACGTGATCTCATCCGCCCGAGGCTGGTGACGCTTCCCGATGGTGTTGTAACAACCGATCCAGCGGCGGTCATCGACGATCCTCAGATCGGAGTGATCGTCGAAGTGATGGGCGGCGAGCAACCCGCGTTCGATTACCTCTCCAGGGCGATCGATGGCGGCAAGCATGTTGTGACCGCGAACAAGGAAGTGCTCTGCAAGAAAGGCGATGCCCTGTTCGCCCACGCGGCCAAGCGAGGCGTCAGACTGCTCCACGAGGCAAGTGTCGGCGGCGGGATTCCGATCATCGGTCCGCTTTCCAGCGATCTCCTCGCAAACCAGATCAACAGCATCCGCGCCATCATCAACGGCACGACTAACTACATCCTCACGAAGATGGCGAACGAGCGTGCGAGCTTTGACCAGGTGCTGAAAGAAGCGCAGGCGCTTGGCTATGCCGAAGCCGACCCGACAGCCGACGTCGATGGCTGGGACGCCGCGTACAAGCTGTCGGTACTTACGCGGGTAGCGTTCGGTGTGTCCGCGCCGCTCGATGCGATCCATCGCGAAGGCATCCGCGGGCTCGAGACGCAGGAGTTCCGATACGCCGCCACCCTCGGATACACAATCAAGCTTCTCGCCGCAGCGCGGCGAGAGCAGGGCGGCGTCCTCGTCCGCGTCCACCCCGCACTGATCCCGAACAGCGTGCCGATGGCCAAAGTCGATGGGGTGTTGAACGTCGTCGAGGTGGAGGGTGATCTCGTAGGGCCGCTCTGGTTCCAGGGGCGGGGCGCCGGGCCGAAACCGACGGCGAGCGCGGTCATGGGCGATCTGCTCCGGATCGCGCGCGGCGCCGAGATCAGAAAGAACGCGCGGGCGAGCCGCCCAGCGCCTGCCCTCCAGCTGGTCTCGATGGATGCCCACGAATGCAAGTACTACTTCAGGCTCGTTTGCAAGGACCGGCCAGGCGTGCTGGCCCAGATCGCGGGGATCCTCGGGCGGCTTCAGATCAGCATCGCCTCGGTCATTCAAATGGATACGAACCCGGATCGGCGCGAAGCCGATCTCGTGATCATGACCCATCCATCCGTGGAAAAGAGCGTCCAGCAAGCCGTGCGAGAGATACGGGACCTGGGAGTCGTCGCCCGGGTTGCTGCGGTCCTGCGGGTAGAAGGGTATTAGGTGGCCCCACCGCCGCTCTGGTACTAAACTTGGGTGGACGTTTCGCCCGAGGCAGACGAGGGCATACTCGCGCGGTGCGAATCTCGTCCTGAAGCCGATCGACCCTCTCGACGCCACATCTTTCCGCGATTACCTGAGGACGCAGCGTGGGCATGACTAGCGGCATCATCGAACGCTACCGGGAGTACCTCCCGGTGACATCGAAGACGCCGTTTGTGAGCATGGGGGAGGGCAGCACACCGCTCGTCCTTTCCCAGAACATCGGGCCGGAACTCGGATGCAGGGCCCTCTACTTCAAGCTCGAGGGCTGCAATCCGACCGGGTCATTCAAGGACCGGGGCATGGCGATGGCGATCGCCAAGGCTCTGGAAAATGGCAGCAAACGCATAATCTGTGCATCGACAGGAAATACGAGCGCCTCGGCGGCTGCCTACGGGGCGAGGTACGGTCTTCGCTGCATCGTCCTCGTTCCCGCGGGGGCCGGCGATGTCGCAGTCGGCAAGCTTGCCCAGGCGATGGCGTATGGCGCACGGGTGATCGCGGTCAAGGGCAGTTTCGACGCCGCGTTGCGCCTGGTCCGTGAGGCTTCGGAACGGCTCGATCTCGAGCTCGTGAACTCGGTCAACCCGAACCGGATCGAGGGCCAGAAGACAGCGGCGTTCGAAATCGTCGATGATATCGGCGACTCCCCGGACTACCTCTGCATACCGGTCGGAAACGCGGGAAACATCACGGCGTACTGGAAGGGTTTCAGGGAGTACTGGCAGGTTGCGCGGGCGCGCAGCCTGCCGCGAATGATGGGATTCCAGGCCGAAGGTGCGGCCCCGATCGTGCGGGGTCATCCGATCGAGACTCCAACGACGATCGCCTCGGCGATCCGGATCGGCAACCCGGCGAGCTGGAAGGGCGCGGTTGCGGCGCGTGACGAATCGAACGGTCTTATCGAGGCGGTCTCCGACGACGAGATCGTGAACGCCTATCTGCGCCTCGCCCGCACCGAGGGGGTTTTCTGCGAGCCCGCTTCCGCGGCGTCGGTGGCCGGACTGATGAAGCTTCCATCCCTGGGTGTCCCCCTCACTGGAAAGACCGTTGTGTGCGTCATCACCGGAAACGGCCTGAAAGACCCCTCGACGGCCGAGCGGCGAGCACGGGTAGACTTCGAGTTCGTCGAGCCCGCGCTCGACAAAGTCGAAGCGCTGCTCGTCGAGGGACAGGTCTCACGCATCTAATGATCCGGATACATGAGCACGATTACCGGCTGTCTTGAGGTCCGCCAGGGTTCGTTCGAGACCCTCGCTGACCGTTGGGAAGCCTTGCTTGGGGAGACCCCGGGCGCGACTCCGTTCCTGACTCCTACCTGGCAGAAGGTCTGGTGGGACCGTTTTGGAACGGGCGCGGAACTCAGACTGGTGTCGTTCTCCAAGAACGGCGAAGTTGCCGGGCTCGCGCCCTTGATGCAGCGAGAGGGCGTCGTTTCTTTCCTGGGCGATACTGATCTCGTCGACTATCACGACGTTGTCAGCGGCTCTTGCGATGTGACTGAGCTGGCCGATGCCCTGTTCGCGTCGATCGACGGATGGCCCGGTTGCAAGACGGTGGACCTGCGATCGATACCGGCTGATTCCCCGACCCTCAAAGCGATGGAATCCGCGGCCCTGCGTGCCGGCTGGGACGTTGAGGACTGGTTGGAAGACGTCGCGCCCGGGATCGCGCTACCTGGCAGCTTCGAGGTGTACGTTCAATCGCTCGGCAAGAAGGACCGCCATGAGCTGCGTCGCAAACTGCGCCGGTTAAAGGCCGCGGGCGATGTCCAGCAGGCCGAACTGAGTTCGAAAGGGGAGATCGAGCCGGCGCTGCCCGAGTTCTTCCGGCTGGTAAAGCTCAGCAGCGCTGAAAAAGCGGAATTCCTGACCCCTGAACGGGAAGCCTTCGTGCGAGATGCCGTCGTTGCTCTGGCGGGCCGGGGGCTCAGCCGTATCTACATGCTCCGGCTTGACGGCAGGCCGGTCGCGGCGTCTCTCAATTTCCGGCATGGCGACCGTTCCTTTGGCTACAACAGCGGGTACGACCCGGCGTATCGTTCGTTGGCGGTCGGTCTGCTGAACCACGCGCTCTCGCTGGAAAAAGTCATCGAACAAGGGGTCCGTTATTTCGACTTCATGCGCGGGGATGAACCGTACAAATACGATCTGGGCGCCATGGACCGGGAGATCCACCATGTCATCGCCAGGCGATAGCCCGGTCGCCGTAGCCGCCCGCGCGGAAACGCCCGGATGCCTGATC
>JACQUF010000079.1 GCA_016210435.1 Chloroflexota bacterium | reverse complement strand
GCCTGGCGGAGGAGCTTCACAACGCGGGGGGTCGTCGTTCCCCGGACGATCGAATCGTCCACGACTACAAGCCGCTTGTCAGCGATCGCCTCGGGTACCGGATTGAACTTCAACTGCACACCGAGGTCCCGCAACCGCTGGTCGGGCTGAATGAAGGTGCGGCCGACGTAGCGGTTCTTGACGAGACCTTCGCCGTACGGAATGCCGGATTCCCGGGAATATCCGACGGCCGCGGCAGTCGCCGAGTCAGGCACCCCGATCACGAGATCGGCAGCCACCGAGTGCTTCCGCGCGAGTTCGGCGCCCATCGCAAGGCGAGTCGCATATGCCCGCTTTCCGTCGAGGATGCTGTCGGGGCGGGAGAAATAGATGTGCTCGAAAATGCACATCGCGTGCTGGGACCTCGCCCCCTGCCAGGTGATCGAGTGAACGCCATCGGCGTCAATCACCACCGTTTCACCGGGCTCGATTTCCCGCACAAACGTCGCGCCGATGTGGTCGAGGGCGCAGCTTTCAGAGGCGATCACATACCCGGAGCGGAACTTGCCGAGGCAGAGCGGCCGGATACCCAGCGGGTCGCGCACGCCTACGAGCTCTGTACTCGTGAGTATGACAAGCGAGTAGGCGCCCCGCAGCCGCCGCATGCAGTAGGCGGAGCGTTCGGCCCAGGTCTTCGCCGGCGCGTTCGCATACAGCTGGGCGATCACCTCGCTGTCCGAACTGCCGTCGAACGTGAGTCCCCAGCTGGTGAGCTCGTTTCGGAGCTCGCCAGCGTTGATTACGTTCCCGTTGTGCCCGAGCGCGAGCTCGATGTTCGGACCACGCGCCACGATTGGCTGGGCGTTCGCCCGCTTCGGCGCACCCATGGTCGAATACCGCGTGTGCCCGATCGCGAGGTCGCCCTTCAGGTCCTCAAGATCGGTCTCGCGGAAGGCCTGGCTTACCAGGCCCATAGCCGTGTGGATCGAGATCGGCTTTCCGGGCGCGGATGAGGCGATGCCCGCGCTTTCCTGCCCGCGGTGTTGAAGGGCAAACAGGCCGAAGAACGAGACCCTGGCCACGTCTTCGCCTGGCGCGTATATGCCGAAAATCCCGCACGCTTCTCGAGGGCGTCCGGTCATCTCGCGGTCCTGGGCATGGGTATTTCGAGGCACGCGTTCAGCCTAAGTGGATGCTATCGGGGCTGCAACTGCGGTTGCGCGCAATCGGGTGCGGGTGAACCCGACTCGGTCCAAGTGCAGATTACACCGCCCAATTATACCTGGGAGAGCCGCTCCCGGTCGGGTTCGAGAAGCAGCAGGAACTCGCGATTGCCCTTATCTCCCAGCAGCGGGGAAGCAGTCAAACCTCGGATTCGGAACGCGTGATTGACCGCCCAGGCGATGAATCTCCCGAGCACGGTCGCATGCAATTGAGGGTCCCTGATCACACCGCCCTTCCCAACTTCGCCCCGCTCGGCTTCGAACTGCGGCTTGAACAGGGCGACGATCTTGCCGCCCGGGGCCAGATGTTGCACTGCGACCGGCAGGACCAGCCGCAGCGAAATGAACGACACGTCTGCGGTCACGATGTCGACCGTTTCGGGCAGCTTGTACGGGTTTCGTGCGTTGATTCGTTCCATGACCACGACGCGTGAGTCCGATCGCATCGTCGCATCGAGCTGTCCGTACCCGACATCCAGCGCGTAGACCTTCCGCGCGCCGACCTTCAGCAGGCAGTCGGTGAAACCACCGGTGGAGGCGCCGATGTCGAGGGCAGCCAGACCCGTTACATCGATCGAAAATCGCGCCAGGGCGTGCTCGAGTTTTTCCCCACCCCTCGAAACGAACCTTGGGCGGGTCCGAAGCTCGATTTGCTCCTCCGCGCCGACCGCCATGCCCGGCGTTGGCCGCACGCCTTCGCGGGCAGTAAGGGACACTTCCCCGGCCATGATCAGCGCCCGTGCCTGGCTTCGAGACGAGGCAAGGCCCCGCTGTACCAGTGCGTCGTCGAGCCTAGACCGTTTCGCCCTGCTCATTGACCGCTCGTTTCCGGCCTACCTATCATCCTCACGTGACCACGACTGCCACTGAGCCCAGCGAGACTGCCACCAGGACCGGGCTCGGGATCCTGCTGGGATTACTCAAGTCGGTCCGTCCCCGCCAGTGGACCAAGAACGGCCTCATCCTCGTCGCCCTGTTCTTCACGATCAACCTCTGGTGGTCTCCCGAGGATCTTAGTAGCGTAGCCGGGCTGGTCGGCCGCAGCCTTGCCGGCGTGGCGATCTTCTGCGCGGTATCCGGCGCGAACTACCTGATCAACGATGTTTTTGACATCGAGAAGGACCGCGCGCATCCGAGGAAGCGCCACCGGCCGATAGCTTCTGGCATTGTGCCGGTACCTCTGGCCATAGGGACCGGCATAGTACTGGGGTCCGCGGGACTGGGGCTGTCCTTCCTTCTGGGCTGGCGTTTCGGGCTTACCGTGGGGATCTATCTCGCGCTCATGCAGGCATACACGTTTTCGCTGAAGAAGCTCGTGATCCTGGACGTGATGGCGGTGGCTGCGGGGTTTGTCGTCCGGGCGGTCGCCGGCTCATTCGCGATCGACCGCGTGCTGATTGGACCCGCGGGCGCGCAGGTCCCGTTGGACGCTGCGGTATCGCCCTGGCTCTACATATGCACCGCGCTCGGCGCTCTTTTCATTGCGCTGTCGAAGCGCCGCGCAGAGCTCGCCGAAGGCGGGGCCGGTGCCCGGGCACAGCGGGCCGCGCTTGCTGACTACTCGGTTAGCTTTTTGGACCTGATGATCGCGATTGTGGCGCCGTCCGCCCTCCTAGCGTATTCGCTGTACACGTTTGGTGGAAACCTCGCGGAAGGCGCGAACGTCCCCGACAACAACTCGATGATGGTCACGATCCCGTTTGTGGCGTACGGGCTCTTCCGCTACCTCTATCTGGTCCACCAGAAGGGGCAGGGGGAGACCCCGGAAGAGATCCTGCTCAGCGACTGGCCGATGCTGGCGGCCGTCGTTCTGTGGCTTTTCGCCGCCGCGGGCGTGTTGCTTTACAACGCCTGACTGAGAACGGGAGGGATCTCCTCCGACAGCCCTTGACGCACTGAGTTACCCCTCTCCCTCGTCCCGACATGTCGGAACAGGCCTCCCTCAAGGGGCGAGGAGGACCAGGAACCCTCCGACGTCGGGACGCCGCAATGCTTGAGCCTGCCAACTGGTACACCTGCAGCACGTCCGCAGCGTCCAAGACCCGATGGCACGAAGGAGCTCTAAAACCCCCGCCCTCCAAGGGCGGGGGCCGGGGACGGGGGACGCGTATTCCTCCACGCTCTACCTCCCTGCCTTCGGCAACCTCAAGCGCCGTGTTGAGTTTGGCGAATCGACAAGCCTTCCAGACGGCCTCCGAGGTCACGGCAGGCCATGCGAGGGGGTGTGCCCTGGACGTAACCGAAGGGCGATACGTCCGGCTCCGAAGGTGGTACCCCCGTAAAATGCCGGCATGCCAGGCCGCGAAGACTTCTGGAACATCGGCTATCCGCTGCTGGGCGCGCTCGCGTACACCACCGCGCTCATCCTGGCCGTCGCCATTGCCTGGGGCCTCTATCAGCGCTCGCGCATGTGGCGACTCGGTCGGGCGATGCCGACGGCGGACCTCGGGCCTTGGTGGCCCCGGGTACGACGGTTCCTGAACGCCGCAGCATTTGATTTCTTCGCCCACCGCAAGTTCGTGAAGCGCGAGCTTTATCCCGGCCTGATGCACTTCAGCCTGTTCTGGGGCTTCCTGATCCT
>JACQUF010000072.1 GCA_016210435.1 Chloroflexota bacterium | reverse complement strand
GTCACGTTCTGCCTGTCGAAGGGACTCTCATGTCCGATCGGTTCCGTGATCTGTGGGCCGAAGGATTGGATCGATGAGGCGAATCGCTGGCGAAAGATGCTGGGCGGCGGCATGCGGCAGGTCGGGATCATCGCAGCAGCGGGGATCGTCGCCTTGGACTCGATGATCGACCGCATGGAAGAAGATCACCTGAACGCACGCAAGCTCGCCTACGGGCTGGCGGAGATCGAAGGGATCGATCTCGATCCGTCTTCCGTTCAGACGAACATCGTGCGGTTCGGTGTGCCGTCTGGCAAAGGTCGTGAGCTTGCGAGTGGGCTGTACGAGGCTGGCGTTTACATAAACCCCGGTGAGACCTCGTTGCGTGTGGTCACTCACTACCGCGTTGACAGTGAGGACATCGATTTCACGCTCGAAGCGACGCGGCGGGTGATGTCTTCGCTGAACGGTCGGACGGTGATGGCGCCGAAGGCGAGCCGAAATGGCCGGAACGGCGCGCAGACGCGCCGGGAGACCTCTGCGGGGCGTAGTCGAGCGGGTCGGCGATAGCCCCACCCCGGTCACGGCGGGCGCTCTACGGGTGCTTCACCCCCGTATTTCTCGCCCCACCAGGCGCGCAGGCGTTCACGAATGGCGGCCTCTCTGCCGTGATCGGTAGGGTAGTAGTACCGGTGTCCCCGCAGGTTCTCCGGCAGGTTCTCCATCTCCACGAACCCGCCCGGGAAATCATGGGCGTACTTGTAGTCCTTTCCGTACCCCATCGCTCGCATGAGCCCGGTGACAGGATTCCTCAGGTGGAGCGGGACGGGGTCATTTCGAGTCCCGGCCACGTCTCCCATCGCGCGGCCCAGCGCGGCATAAGACGCGTTGCTCTTTGGCGCGGACGCCAGGTACACGGTCGTATGTGCCATCAATATCCGCGCTTCAGGCCAGCCGATCAGATGGACGCCTTGCTGGCAGGCCACCGCAATCGCGAGAGCGCCCGGGTCCGCCAATCCGACATCTTCCGCCGCAGAAATCACCAGGCGGCGAGCAATGAACATCGGGTCCTCGCCGGCGTCGACCATCCGGGCCAGCCAGTAGAGAGCCGCGTCCGGATCGGACGCGCGGATCGACTTGATGAACGCGGAAATCGTGTCGAAGTGGAGGTCTCCCGCGCGGTCGTACCGGGCGTGCCGCTGGAGAGCGTCCTCCATGGTCGAAAGGCCGACAGTACGCTTCCCATCTGGCCCGGGCGGAGTCGCTGCGAGGGCAAGGTCGAGCGCGTCAAGGGCTATCCGGGCGTCGCCATTGGCGATTCGGATCAGCAGTGCGCGGGCCTCCCGATCGATCGAGGCATTCAACGACCCGAGTCCGTGTTCGACATCGGACAGCGCCCGATTTATGAGCACGTCGGCGTCGGCATCGGATAGCGCGTGCAGGGTGAAGACGCGACATCGCGAAAGCAGCGGACCGACGACTTCAAATGACGGGTTCTCGGTCGTAGCGCCGATCAGCGTCAGCGTCCCCTCTTCCACATGCGGCAGGAGCGCGTCCTGCTGGCCGCGGTTGAATCGGTGGATCTCATCTACGAAGAGGATCGTCCGCCGGCCTTCCGCTCCAAGCCTCTCCTTGCCCAGCTCGACGATCTTGCGGATATCTGCAACGCCCGAAGTGACCGCGCTGATGGTCTCGAAGTAGGACTTCGTAGCGTCAGCGATGACGCGCGCGAGAGTCGTCTTGCCGCTGCCGGGCGGCCCCCAGAGGATCATCGAGGGAACACGGTCGCCCTCGATACACCCGCGGAGGACCTTTCCCGGGCCCAGGATGTGTTCCTGGCCGACGATCTCGTCCAGGCGGCGGGGACGCATCCGCGTCGACAGGGGGGCGACCTTGCTCGCCAGCTCCTTGCGACGGTGCTCGAAGAGGGTCATCGCGGCGAATGTTATCCCGAGGCTATACGGGAGGTACCAGGTCGACGATCGTGACGCCATCGCCGCCGAGACCGTAGATGCCATCGGAGAAGCGGCGGACGAGGGGGTGGCGGGAGAGCAGGTCGCGAACGGCTGCCCTGAGCGCGCCTGTGCCGCGGCCATGCACGACGTGGACGACGAGGACGCCGGCGGAGTGGCAGCGTCGCAGGTGCCGGTCGACCTTGTCTAATGCCGCCCCGGGGCGCATCCCGTGAAGGTCCACCTTCATGTCGACATAGAAGTCAGGGGGAGTGGTTGTCTTCCGGAAGGGGCGGCGGGCCACCGGCCTAACTCGCCAGGGCGGACTCGAGAACCCGCAGGACCGAAGCGTCCTCTTCCGGCAAGACCGTCCTGGGGTCCAGAAGCACCGCCTCCTCTTCGATCCGGGCGATCACAGGTGTGTCGGACCGGCGCAATGCGGCTACAAACTCCGCGGCCGGCACCTTTGGCTTGATCGCAAGCACAAACGTCGGCAGCGTTTCATCGGGAAGGCTCCCGCCGCCAATCGTGGACTGGCTTTGCCTTACCTCCACAGCATCGGCCCTCATCCGGCCTCCAGCCAGATCCCTCGCTTCCGCCCGGGACAGGCCCTTCTCCCCTTCGGGGCGAGGG
>JACQUF010000076.1 GCA_016210435.1 Chloroflexota bacterium | reverse complement strand
CAGATGTATATCACCGGCCCGGACGTAGTGAAGGCCGTCACGGGCGAGCAGGTAACGCTCGAAGACCTGGGCGGCGCACAGATGCATGCCACGCGTAGCGGCGTCGCCCATTTCGTTTCGTCGGACGAGAAGTCCTGCTACGAGCACGTGAGAGCGCTGCTCTCGTATCTGCCATCGAACAACACTGAGTCGCCGCCCGCGGTCCCGCCTTTCGATGATGCGGAGCGCCGTGATGAATCGCTTGCAAAGCTGGTGCCCGATGACCCTTCGCAAGCGTACGACATGTACGAAGTCATCCGGCTCATCGTCGACAGCGGGATCCTGCTGCCTGTCCATGAACGGTACGCACCCAACATCATCTGCGCGTTCGCGCGGATGGACGGGAGGCCAGTCGGCATCGTTGCGCAGCAGCCTTCGTATCTCGCGGGCGTGCTCGACATCGACGCTTCGGACAAGGCCGCGCGCTTCGTTCGATTCTGCGACGCCTTCAACGTGCCGCTAGTAACGCTGGTTGACGTACCGGGCTTCATGCCGGGCACGGCGCAGGAATTCGGCGGAATAATCCGGCATGGCGCAAAGTTGATCTATGCGTACGCGGAAGCGACCGTGCCCAAGGTGACGGTGATCACCCGCAAGGCCTACGGCGGGGCCTACATCGTCATGGGAAGCAAGCACCTTCGGGGCGACGTCAACCTTGCATGGCCGTCAGCAGAGATCGCGGTCATGGGGCCAGACGGCGCCGTCAACATCATTCACAGAGTGGAGATAAGCGAAGCAGCAGATCAGGCCGGCAAGAGGTCAGAGCTAATCAACGAATACCGCGAAAAGTTCGCCAATCCGTACATCGCGGCCCAGCGGGGGTTCATCGACGACGTGATCGACCCCGCGGATACCAGGCCGGCGGTGATCCGGGCCCTGCGGATGCTCGAAACCAAAGTGGATCAGGCGCCGCCCAAGAAGCACGGAAATATCCCGCTGTAGCGTCTCACCTCCCGCTGGCATGCATGGCCTCCCTCCCCTCCCGATTGATTCGGGCGGAAGGGCAAAGAAGGAGTCGCGGGACGTGCCGCAGAGCGGAAAAAAACACCTGTCGAAGATACTTGAGCAAGGGTAAGAGTGAGGGGTAGATGATCGACCAGGCAATAATCGATAAGGCCGCGAAACATTTCGGAAGGCTGGTCAAGGAACAGGCAGAACGGATCGAACGCGTAAAGCAGGAGGGCGACTGGGTCGATTTCGCCCGGGTCCGCCCTGTATCGATCGGCACGCTCGGCGGCGACGGCATCGGGCCGTTCATTACCGCCGAAGCGCAGCGCGTGCTGGAGGACCTGCTGAAGAGCGAAGTCAGGGGTGGCAAAGTCCAGTTCAAGGTGATCGAAGGCCTCACGATCGAGAACCGCGCGGCCAAAATGAAATCGATCCCGGACGACGTCCTGACCGAGATCAAGACCTGCCATGTGACGCTCAAGGCGCCCACCCACACGCCCGAAAAGGGTGACCCATGGCCGAACCTCGAAAGCGCCAATGTCTCGATGCGGAAAGCGCTCGACCTGTTCGCCAACGTACGGCCTGTCCGCGTCCGGGCACTGGGCATCGACTGGACCTTCTACCGCGAGAATACTGAAGACGTCTACGCGTTGGGTAGTGAAGGCCTGCAGGCGACGTCCGAGCTTGCCTTCGATTTCCGGGTCATTTCTGCCCCCGGCTCAGAGCGCCTCATCGACGCCGCGTTTGCCCATGCAAAGAAGACCGGCAAGACGCGTGTGACGGTCGTCACCAAGGCAAACATCCTTAAGACAACAGACGGCCTGTTCCTGGATATCGCGCGCAAGGTCGCCGAGCGCTATCCCGGAATCAGCTGGGACGGCTGGTACGTCGATATCATCACTGCGAAGCTGCTGGACCCTGCGCGCCGCTCTGAGTTCCAGGTCTTCGCGCTCCCTAACATGTGGGGCGACATCATCACGGACGAAGCAGCGGAGATTCAAGGTGGGGTGGGGACCGCGGGCAGTGCCAACATCGGCAAGCGTTACGCGATGTTCGAGGCCATCCACGGCAGTGCGCCACGCATGGTCAAGGAGGGCCGGGCAAAGTTCGCCGACCCGGGATCGATGCTCAAGGCATCGGCGATGTTGCTCGCGCATATCGGGTACGGCGACCTTGGAGTCAAGCTGGACAAGGCACTCGAGATCTGCAACCAGTATGAAAAGAAGGTCAAGATAACGGGCCGCGATACTGGCGCGACGACCAAGGAATTCGGGGACTACGTACTCGCCACGGTGCGCGATTCGAGGCTCGACTCGCGCTGGCAGGAGTATGTTGCAAAGGACAGCGCAGTAGCGAAGCGGTAACCAGGGAGGGTTGACCCCCGACCCTGGAGGGCGGGGGCCTGGGGGCGGGGGATCGGATACCTCCTCCACCCTCTAACTCGCTTCTTCCCAGAGGAGGGGGTGTCGGGACCCACGGTTGCGTAAGGAGAACTGGAAAAGCGTGCGGAAGAAAGTAACGGTAGTCGGCGCAGGGAACGTCGGTGCGACCACGGCGCAACGAATCGTCGACAAAGGCTACGCCGACGTTGTCCTGGTCGATGTCATAGAAGGCATGCCACAAGGCAAGGCGCTGGACATGCTTCAATCGGGGCCGGTCACAGGCTCAGATGCCTACGTAGCCGGCGCGAACACCTACGAACCGACGGCGAATTCCGATGTCGTCGTCATTACGGCAGGGATAGCCCGCAAGCCTGGCATGAGCCGCGACGACCTGCTCCTCACGAATATGAAGATCGTTGGAGACGTCACTCGCCAGGTGGCCCCGCGCTCGCCCAACGCGGTCCTGATCGTCGTGTCCAACCCACTCGACGCCATGGTCCAGCACGCTTTCAAGGTGAGCGGGTTCCCGAAGCAGAGGGTCGTCGGTATGGCGGGGATCCTCGACACCGCACGATTCCGCACCTTTCTGGCGCAGGAACTCAAGATGTCGGTGACGAACATTCAGGCCCATGTCCTCGGTGGGCATGGCGATAGCATGGTCCCGTTGATTGGAAGTACATCCGCGGCCGGAGTCCCGGTATCACAGCTGATATCAATGCAGCGGCTCGACGAGATCGTGAAGCGGACGCAGAACGGCGGGGCCGAGATCGTCTCGCTCCTCAAGACCGGCAGCGCCTACTACGCGCCTTCAGCAGCAGTCGAACAGATGGTCGAGGCGATTCTCCTGGACCGCAAATCGGTATTGCCGTGCGCGGCCTATCTCGAGGGCGAGTACGGCATCACAGGTCTCTTTGTAGGCGTACCGGTCAAGCTCGGCGCCGAAGGTGTCGAGTCCGTGGTCCAGGTCAGGCTTACGTCGGAGGAAGACGCCGCTCTCAAGAAATCGGCGGCGGCAGTCCGCGAGCTGGTTGAGATCATGGAGAAGAAGACCCGCTAGTCAGAACAGGAACTCCGGCTGGACGGATCCCCGTATCCGGGCACGGTCTGTAGGACCGGCGCTGCCGGCGGTAGCCGGCTGACCGGCCGAGCGCGCTCGGCGCCTGCCAATCAAGAAAGGAGGCGCCGATGGCTGACGGCCGCGATTGTCTGGCATTACCGGAACGCCGATGAGGACATCGCCAGGTGGCAGGCACGAGAGTTGATTGCGCACCTCGAAAGCTCACGTGGGGCTCGATCGAGGTCACGCAGGGAGCGAAAGATCGTCGAGATCCGCCAGCGGGGAGTCAACAAGGGCACCGCTTACCGCGCGGTCGTCGAACAATTCGGGCCGTTCGACTTCGGACTTGGCCTCGGCGACGACACGACCGATGAGGACCTCTTCGCGGCGCTTCCGGAAACTGCCAATTCCGTGCATGTTGGGGAGGGTCCGAGCAGGGCCAGGGAGGGCCTCGCTTCGCCTGCCGCGGTACGCGTAATCATCCAGTCACTGCTGACGCTCGCGTGACGAACTATCACCGGCGATAGCGATCCAGCTCGCGTGTCATCCTTAGGCGCAGCCGAAGAGCGTGCCGTGAGCCCGTCGAAGGTATCTGTTACGAGCCCTCAGGCAGGATTCAGGACCTGTTGGCCCTCACCCGGTCTTCGGCCACCCTCTCCCCAGTGGGGCGAGGGGATCAAGATCGCGTTCACGGCGGCAGGCGCTGACAAGCCGACAGGTTACGTGGGTTCCGGGCCAAGCGTCCCGGCGAGGGCTCGTTCTGGCACTGTCATCCCGAGTCCGCCTCAGGCGGATGAGGGATCTGTTTTGACCCCGCCAAACGCCTCGTACTGGAACAGGCCCTTCACCGCGTTCAGGGCGACAATGACTGGCTGGCCTCAGGACGAAGGAGCAATGCCGAGCAGGCTGGCAAGCGCATGGCGGGGTGCAAGACCTGCACGGGAACGGAGCGTGTCCGATACGAGCGCGTCCATCAGGCGCAGCGTTTCCTCTGACACGGTGAACGCGACGTTAGTCGGCGCCAGTTCGCGGACGGTCCCCGCGACAATCCGATTCCTCAGGTCACGTAGGGCACGCACGTCGAATCGTTCCCTCACCGCGGCGGCGCGGTCCGGACCACCCATGGCGTGGACTATGAGGTCCCAGACCCGCTTCAGCATGTCTGTCCCAGGGCCGCCGGAGAGGATCTCGAGCGTTAACCACAGCGCGAGGTAGCGGTCCTCCGGAATATCCATTTCCCGTGCCCGCTCATGCCAGCGCAGAGCGGTCTGTGTCGCCCGGTCGAGATTCCGGACCTGCGCGGGAGTCAGTGCGTCGGTCCACAGTGGCATGGGGTTCAAGCGTCAGGGGTCAACGACTTGTTGAAGCCTGTTCTGCCATCAGCGTAGCGGCGGGGCTTGCCCCGCCCTCCGTCCGCGGGTGGTCCCTGCCGATACCGCAAAGCGTCTTTCAGGGCGTTAAACCGCACGTAGTTGCGGACAGCGTCAGGCTCATTTTCCGTGCGGATCACGCGGTCGTAATAGTTTCGCTGGCCCCTCCCCTACCGAGGAGCTCCTGCTCGCTAGCGGTTGACGACGGTGGCCTTCTGTCTCACCGTCGCCGCCAGCTCGCGCGTGCCAACGATGTGCTTCGGCATGCCTAGCTCTTCCGGCCCCATCCCCATCGCCAACCCCAGAAGTTGAGGGAAGTGCAGAATCGGCAGATTGATCCGCTGGCCGCCGGGCCGATTCTTGCTCGCAGCCTTGTCCTGGTAGCCGTCCAGGTTCAGGTGACACAGCGGACACGGAGTCACCATTGCATCGGCCCCGAGGTCCTTCGCCGTGCCAGTGTGCTGCGCGACCATCTTCAGCGAGTTTTCCTGGTTGATCAGCAGGATCGGAAGTCCGCAGCATGCCTTCTTGCCCCTGAAGTCGACCACCTCCGCGCCGGTCGCGGCGATTACCGCCTCCAGCGACGTCTCGCGTGCCGGCGCCTTTTCAAAGCCGAGCGAGTTTGTGGGCCTCAGGATGTAGCAACCGTAAAACGGGGCGACCCTCAGGCACGAGAGGTTCCTGGTGAAGTGCTTCTTGAGTTCTTCGACTCCGTACTCTTCCACCAGAATCCAGACGAGGTGCTTGACCACGACTCCGCCCATGTACTCGAGGCCTTCCTCGGCGATCGTGGCATTGATCTCTCTTAGGTATTCCGGGTCCCTCATCACGCGCCAGTGCGCCTGCCCCATCACACCCTGGCACGTGCTGCAGATCGTCATGATCTCCTTGAGGCCCATCTTTTCAGCGATCGCGAAGTTGCGGATGTTCAGTGCGTCGCCAAGCTTGAGATTCCGCTCCTGTAGCACGCCCGCGCCGGTGCAGGAGAAGTCGTGCATCTCCTCGACTTCGATTCCCAGGCGCTTGAGCACCGCGACCGTTGACGTGTACAGCTCGGGCGTGCCACCTCTGGCGACGCAGCCGGGCCACCAGGCGTACTTCACCGTTTTCCGTCCTCGACTTTCTCGAACACCTTCTTGATCCGCTTCCGCGCCGGGATCTTGTGCCCCAGCGGGTTCGGAAGCTTGCCCTTCATCAATGTCTTGATCCCGATCGGAACCTGCGCCAGCTGGCCCGGGATGTTGAGGAGCCCGGTGCTGTCGATCGCAAGCCTGGTCTCGTTGAGCAGCCCGTCGCTCTTCACCGACCTGGCGAATGATTCCGTGTGGCGCGCCCCGGCCGTGTTGTTGTAGCCGTGCTGCATGGCGAGATCACGCATCTTCATGATCCGGTCCATCGGTGCGACGCCCTTGGGGCAGACTTCGATGCAGTACATGCAACGAGTGCAGTCCCATACGCCGCCGTATTCATTGAGCATGCCGAGCCGCCGCTTCTTCGCGCCGTCACGGGGGTCGGCTACAAACCGGTATGCCTTTGCGAG
Organism: Chloroflexota bacterium; assembly: GCA_016210435.1. Lineage (GTDB taxonomy): Bacteria > Chloroflexota > Dehalococcoidia > Lucifugimonadales > Lucifugimonadaceae > VGZT01. The sequence goes on along the minus strand of JACQUF010000076.1, from coordinate 2,059 downwards.
GGCCGCGGGAGCGATGAAGTTCTTGTCTACGGCGAGCGATGTGCAGTCCGAAACGCAGGCGCCGCACATGATGCAGTTCATCACCCCGACCAGGTGGTTCATCGACTCGTTCGAGGCGATGTACTCCCCCTGCGGCTCGGGACCTTCAGGCTGCAGGTAGGGCTCCACCTGGCGGACCTTGTCCCAGAAGATCGTCATGTCCGTGATCAAGTCCTTGATCACGGGCATGTTGCCCATGGGCTCCACGATTACGGGCTGGCCGTTACTGGCCACATCGATGATCTTGGTCTTGCAAGCGAGCTTCGCCTGCCCGTTCACGCGCATTGCGCATGAGCCACAGATGGACGCCCGGCAGGAACAGCGGACACCGAATGTGCCGTCGGTGTCCTCCCTGATCTTGATCAGCGCATCGAGCACAGTAGTGTTCTGCGGCACCTCGAGAGCGAATTCCTCGAATCGAGGCTGGGCGCCAGGCTGCTCCGGGTTGAAGCGCCTGACCCGCACAGTTGCCTGCATCAGTACTTCCTTTCCCCGGGCTTCCAACGGGTGATTCTCACCGGTGCGAAATCGACGCGCGGTTCTCCACCATCCTTGCCCTGATACACGAGGATGTGCTTGAGCCAGTTCTGATCGTCTCGCCGGGTCATGTCTGTCCGGTAATGGGCGCCCCTGCTTTCCTTGCGTGTGAGAGCCCCGGCGCAGATGGATTCGGCGGTGTCGAGCACGTAGCCGAGCTCCAGGGCAAAGATCAGGTCGGTGTTGAAGACCTTGCCCTTGTCGTCGACCGCGACCTTGGAATACGCATCTTTGACCTCCCTGACCTTCCTGGCGGCATTCTGCATTCCCTGCTCGTTTCGGAATACCGAGACGTTGTCGTGCATGCATCCGGCAAGCTCGCGCCGTACCGCAGCCGCGCGCAGGCCCTTCGGACGGGCCAGGATCTCGCGAACCCGCTCGGTGTCATCCTGCTTCTGGCGTTCGTTGTCCGGGAGGCTCTTTATCGACTTGCCATATTCAATCCCGGCAATCGCAGCCCTGCGACCAAATACCACGGTGTCGAGCAGCGAGTTCGCGCCCAACCGGTTGCCGCCATGCACGCTGACGTTCGCGACCTCACCGGCGGCATAGAGACCGGGGAGCGGCGTAGCGCCATCGTTGTCCGTCTTGATCCCGCCCATCATGTAATGCATGCCGGGGCGTATCGGAATCGGTTGCTCGGCGAGATCGATTCCCATGAAGTCGTGCGCGACCTCCTGCAGGTAGCCGAGCTTCTGTTCGACGACCTCCCGCCCGAGGTGGCGCATGTCGAGCAGCACGCAGCCGTCGACGCCCCGCCCCTCATTGATCTCGATCTGCTCGGCCCTGGATACGACGTCCCTGGAGGCCAGTTCCTTGTATTCGGGCGCGTACTTCAGCATGAAGCGTTCGCCCTTCGCATTGAGGAGGTATCCGCCCTCGCCGCGCGCGGCCTCCGAGATCAATACCCCGTTGGACGCAAGCGTGGTGGGGTGGTACTGGACCATTTCCATGTCCATCAGCGGAGCGCCCGCGCGGTACGCGAGCGCGTAACCATCGCCCGTGCAGATGAGCGCGTTCGTTGAGGGCTCATATGCCCGGCCGGCGCCGCCTGCGGCCATGACGACGGCTTTCGCCCGGATCGTGTGGAGTTCCCCGGTCCGGATATCCATGACGACCGCGCCATGGCATGTGCCGTCTTCGACGATCAGGGACGTGACGAACCACTCTTCGTAAACGCGGACGTTGGCCTTGATCAGCTGTTCGTAAAGGACATGCAGCATGGCCTGGCCGGTAATGGCGCCTACGAAGAACGTGCGGGCCGCCTTCTGGCCCCCGAATCGACGCGTGCCGAGCTTGCCGTTCTCATCACGGCTGAAGATCACGCCCATGTGTTCCAGCTCGATCAGGGCCTGCCCGGCCTCGGAACACATGATCTCGACTGCATCCTGGTCGGCAAGGTAGTCGCTGCCGCGCACGGTCTCGTGGGCGTGATCTGTCCAGTTGTCGCCCCGGTCGGTCAAGGCCGCGTTGATCCCGCCCT
>JACQUF010000075.1 GCA_016210435.1 Chloroflexota bacterium | reverse complement strand
GGCGAAAGCGGTTTGTACTGGGCGCGTGTCTCCGGCCGATCTTCCACCGCCAGAGCCTCCTGCCAATTCTCCCAATCGCGGTTGCTAATCAGAACAGTGATGGGGGAGCCGATCGTTCGCCCGTGTCGGACCCCGGACAGGAACTGCGCGGCATCCGTTTCGATCTTCATGCGTCCGCCGCGCCCGTACCCCCGCTGGCGGCGCTGAAGCTGGACCGCGATGTACTCCTCGCTGATCTCGAGGCCCGCGGGAATCCCTTCGACGATGACCGTGAGTGCGGGGCCGTGCGATTCACCGGCGGTGAGATATCTGAACATCGTGGAATAGCTAGTGCCGCGCCTTGATCGCAGCCCTGGCGGCGGCGAACATCACCCCGACCGGCGCGGGCTTTCCGGTCCAGAGAGTGAACGCCTCTGCCCCCTGGTAGACGAGCATCGACAACCCGCCGACCGCCCGTGCGCCTGCTTGCTCGGCCTCCTGCAGGAAAGGCGTCACGGGTGGTGCGTACACCAGATCGTACGCCAGCGCACGGTCGGAAATGAGTTCGGCCGTGACCGGGCTCGTGTCCGCGGCGCCCCCTCCGGTCATGCCAACCGAGGTCGCGTTCACGATAAGGTCGGCGTAAGGCACCGCGTCCGCCAAGGCGTCTCTATCCAATTCCACCGCTTCCGGCCGGAAGCGCCCCCTTCTCAGCTCTGCGGCGAGCGCTTCCGCCCGTTCGGGGGTCCGGTTCGCAATTGTGAGCCTGCTCACGCCCGCTTTGCGCAGCGCGAATGCAGCCGCGCGCGCCGCCCCTCCGGCGCCGAGCAACACCGCGCTCGCGCCTGCGGGGTCGAACGCCGCTTCCTCCTTGAGGGCACGGATGAACCCCCCGGCGTCGGTGTTGTACCCGTGGAGTTCTCCCCCTCGATTGACGATGCAGTTCACCGCGCCGATCTCGGACGCCCAGGCGTCGAGGGAGTCAAGCGCGGGGGTCACCGCCTGCTTGTGAGGGATCGTGACCGACGCGCCCAGGTGGTCGGGGGCGCGTAGCGTCCGGAGCGCCGCGGGCAGCTGCTCCGGGGGAGTCGGCCATGCCTCGAAAGTCCCGTCGATGCCGAGCTCTTTGAGAGCCGCCTGATGTATCACCGGCGATAGCGTGTGTCCGAGCGGGTACCCGAGGATGCCGAGCCGGCCCGTCATATCGTGCGGCTCCTCCTGATTGCGACCGAATCCAGATAGGCTTGTAGGATAACCGCGGCGGCCGCGGAGTCCAGCCTGCCACGATCCCGGCTGGGCTGCTCTCCCGCCGCACGCATGCCGCGCGCTGCTTCAACCGTCGAGAAGCGCTCATCGTAGGTCTGTACCGGCGTATCCGTCGCGGCCCGCAGGCGGGCACAGAAATCGCCCACTGCCCGGGCCTGGACCCCGCGCCTGCCCTCGAGGGTGAGCGGCATGCCAACCAGGATCATCACCGCGCTGATCTGGCGGGCGCGTTCCAGCACGCGCGCGACATCCGTCCGCAGATCCTTGCGCGTGATTGCCGGGATGGGCGTCGCCAGCATGCCGGTCGGGTCCGAAACTGCCAGCCCGATGCGGGCTTCACCGAGGTCCAGCGCGAGTACCCGGCGTTCGGCGGCTATTTCTGCCGCCCCTTCGACCCGTCGGTCTTCCCGGCTGCCCGTGATGGGCCGGCGAGCGCGACGTCCCGCGCCGCCGAGAGAGCATCGTCCAGCCGGGACGGATCTCGGCCGCCAGCTTGCGCGACCTCCGGCCTCCCGCCTCCTCCGCCACCCATCACCTGGCCTGCCCCACGCGCGATCGCCACGGCGTCGTAGCCGCGTGATGCGAGATCTCTCGAGACCATCGCAACGACCATCGGGCGCTCGCCGAGCACGCTTCCAAGAATCACTATCCCGCTTCCAAGCTGCTCTCGAAGCCAGTCGCCGGTCTCTCTCAGCGTATCCGCGTTCGTGCTATCAGTGCGCGCAACCAGGAGCTTGAATCCGTCCTGCTCGAGCGCGCGTTCGAGCAGGCCCTTCGCGCCCTGGCGCGCCATCTCTCTTTCGAGGTCCGCAAGCTTGCGGCGTGTCGATTCCAATTCCTCGAGCAGAGCCCCGGCCCGCGCCGGCAGCTTCTCCGGCGGCGATTGAAGCTTCTGGGTCAGCTGCTCCAGCACATGCATCCGTTCAGAAACGAGCCGCTCCGCTCCCGCCCCGGTGACTGCCTCGATGCGGCGGAGGCCCGCGCCAATCGAGCTTTCGGACACGATGAACACGATGCCGATATCGCCAGTGCGCCCGACGTGCGTCCCGCCGCACAGCTCGTAGCTGAACCGGCCTCCATTCGCGATTTCGACGGTGCGCACGGAATGCTCGTATTTGTCGCCGAAGAACGCGAGCGCGCCCGCCTCGATGGCCTCCCGGTAAGTGGTCTCATGTTTGTGGACCACGACGTTCTCGCGGATCTTCTCGTTGACGCGCGCCTGGACTTCGAGGATTTCCTCGCGCGTCAACGCAGCGACGTGTGTGAAGTCGAATCGGAGACGGTCCGGCGCCACAAGAGAACCAGCCTGGCGCACGTGTGAGCCGACAACCTGCCTCAGGGCCGCGTGAAGCAGATGCGTGGCGGTGTGGTTCCGCATCGTCCGCTCGCGCAGTACCTCGTCCACCTCCGCCCGAACCGGGTCTCCCTGCGACACGGTCCCCTGCGCAACAACCCCCCGGTGGACGATTGCGTGGCTCCACGGCTGCTGGGTATTCCTCACGTCCACCCTTGCACCGGGCGGTGTGATGACACCGACGTCGCCTACCTGCCCGCCGCCTTCGGCATAGAACGGCGTTTCTCTGAGGACGATCTCTATCTCGTCGCCTTCAGACGCAGACTGCACGATCTGACCGCCCCTGATGATGCCGACGATGACCGAGTCTGCCGCGGTCATCGTGTATCCGAGAAACGGCGTCTCGTCGACGCCGAGTTCCTCGTAAATGCGCACCTGGTCCCTGGCGCCCGCGAAGGCCACGCCCGATGCGCGTCCGCGCTCACGCTGGGCCTCCATCTCCTGCTTGAACCCTTCGCCATCCACGGCCAGCCCCATCTCACCGGCGATCTCATTCGTCAGCTCGATCGGGAACCCGAGGGTGTCGTAGAGGAAGAACGCCTCCTTGCCTGAGATCTGCTCCCGCCAGCGGCGGGCGGCATCCGCATTGGATGCGACTGCCGCGAGCGATTCGTGCGCTGCCCGTTCCCCTACCGACCCTCCGGGCCGCAGGTGCGATGCCAGGTCCGCCCGTTTGCGGTAGGCAGCCATCTCCTCGAGGGCCGTTGTGCCCTGGTCGACCGTTGCGTCGAAACGCTTCTCCTCGATCTCGAGCACCCGCAGGATGAACGGCCGGTGGTCGACGAGCTCCTTGTAGGCATGGCCCATGCGGTCTATCACAACCGCGGCGATGTCAGAGAGGAACGGCCCATCGAGCTTGAGCTGGCGACCAAACCTGATGCCTCTGCGGATGAGTCGGCGGAGCACGTAGCCGCGCCCGGTATTGCCAGGGACCACGCCATCCCCGATCAGGAACGCAGCCGAACGTGCATGCTCCGCGATCACCGAAAGTGCTCGATCAGCACGCGGGTCCTGGCCCCATTCGACGCGGGCAAGTTGTTCGGCCTTGTGAATGACCGGCTGGAAAACATCGGTCTCATAGACGTTTTTCACACCCTGGAGCGCGGCGATGGTCCGCTCGAGACCCATCCCGGTGTCGATGTT
>JACQUF010000007.1 GCA_016210435.1 Chloroflexota bacterium | reverse complement strand
TTCGTATATGCGGCGCGCAACGTAGCCGAGGCGAAGTTCCCGTCCGAGCATTGATCGCCAGCGCTCGTCATACGGGCGCAAGGCAGCCCCTGAAAGGTCGTCTCGACGGAGCGCATCGCCGACGACTTCGGCCGCGAGATCTGCGCACCGGAGCGCGTAGTAGATGCCGCCTCCGGTAGTGGGCTTCACCTGTCCGGCGACATCGCCAACCAGCAGTACCCTGCTGGCCACGGAAGTATTTGCCGGCCGCAGTGGAACCCCCCAGGACTGGACAGGGCCGGACGGCGCTACCGGCATACCTTCGACGGCCAGCGCTCGCAGCATCGTTTCGAGCGAGGGGCGCGGATGTCCGCGGCCGATCACGCCCGCAAGGGCCCTTCCCGGCGTGGTCGGGACGAGCCACCCGAAGAATCCCTGGGGCATGTTCCAGTGCGCGTAAACCTGGACGCTGCCGGCGTTAACGCCCTGCAGCGGTACCTGGGCAGCAAAAGCGGGCGTACCGGCAGGTGAAATGCCGGCCATTCGAGCCAGCGGGCTTCCGAAACCGGAGGCAAGGATCAGCATGCGCGCCCCGTACGTTTCGATGGCTTCTGCGGCCGCCGCCGTGGCACGCACCCCGTCAGCCGTAACCTGAAGCCGTGTTATGCGGCGTCCAAGGCGGTACTCGGCGCCGGCGAGCTTTGCCGCTTCGCCTATCGAGGCAACAAAACGCTGCCGGTCCACGACATATGCCTGATCTTCGTGCCGCTCGATGACGACGGTCCTGCCGGTCGGCGAAACGATCGTCGCCCCGCGCGCTTTCCGGTAGATCAGATCGTTGTGGAGACCGTAGCGCTCTGCACACTCTCTGCCGACGATGCCGGTGCAAAGCTTGTCACCGAGCGTGAGCCTGTGATCGACTACGGTGACGGAATAGCCCTGGCGGGCGAGTGAAAGGGCCGCCTGATTCCCCGCCGGCCCTCCGCCGACCACGAGCACATCATTCAAAAGGTGTAGCCTGCCTTTGGGGGCGCGGCCTGACTCCGCGCCCAGCCACGCTATCGTGAATCTAAATTATGGCCCGTTTGCAGTCCGCTGCTATGGTAGATGTGAGCGGCTATTCCCGGCGGCCATCTTAGTCCCGGGCAAATGGCCGGGCAAGTTTGCGATTCGACGCACAGAGATGGCGCTTCCATATTTTTCCATGAAATATGGGATATGAAACGGAACAGGAACTCGAAATGACCTCGGAATCTCGCTATGACGTCCTGATTGGTGGCCAGGGGGCCGCAGCGTACGCGGCCGCGCTCTACGCGGCCCGCTACCAGATCAAGCCGATCGTAGTTGGCGAAGAATTTGGCGGAGAGACCGCGATCAGCGGGTCGATCGAAAACTACCCGGGATATGTGGACATCGACGGCTTCGACCTGATGACCAAATTCCGCGATCAGGCCTTGAAATATGAAGTTCCAATTGTGGGCGCAAATTTGGAGCGAATCACGAAGCAGGACGGGGAATTTCTTTCGGAGCTCTCGGATGGATCGAAAATCCCATCTGTCGCGGTGATCCTTGCGATCGGCCGGGAGCGCCGGAAGCTCGGCCTGCCTCACGAAGAAGAGTGGATTGGCAAGGGAGTTTCGTATTGCTCGACCTGTGATGCGCCACTCTACAAGGGCCGAAGGGCCGTAGCGGTGGCAGGTGGAGGTAACGCCGCGGTCGAGGGCGCGATCTTGCTCTCGAAGTATGCCAGGGACATCTATCTTGTCTACAGGCGCGAGAAGTTCTTCCGCCCTGAACCGATAAACCTCCGGCTTCTCAATGAGCGCGAGAACGTGCACCAGGTGATGGGCGCCGAGATTATCGAGCTGATTGGCGACGATGAAGCCGGGCTGAAGGCGATCCGCCTGAGCAGGCCGTTCAATGGCAAGGACGTGTATGAGGTGGATGGCGTCTTCGTGGAAATCGGGGCGGACCCGCGCGCCGAGATCCCGAAGGCCCTCAAGGTCGATCTGAACCCTGAGACGAACGAGGTCCACGTCGACAAGATGATGCGGACCAATGTGCCAGGGCTTTTTGCCGCGGGCGATCTGACGGACGCATCCGGGCCCTTGAAGCAGACCGTGACGGCGGCCGCACAGGGAGCCATCGCCGCTCTCGCCACCTACCAGTACGTCTCGGAACACAGGTCCGAGCAGTCGGTCCGGCCAGCGAAGAAAGAGGCCGTCGCGAAGCGGTAGGGGTGCTCCGAAAAAATCCCCTCTCCTACGGGGACTGGGTCGGGGAGAGGGCTCTCGCCGGACTCAGCGAGCCCTTCGTGGCAGAGAGATCGGCAGCCTCCCCTGTTCGACGGCCCTTCCCTCAATGGGAGGGGAGGAAGGCGAGGGTGGGTCGGCACCATTCGGACGCTCACGGCTATATCTTGGCGTCCGTATAATGCGAAGGTTCGCCACAGCTTCAATCGGGGAGTAGCGCAGCTGGTAGCGCGCAGCGTTCGGGACGCTGAGGTCCCGGGTTCGAATCCCGGCTCCCCGACCACCCTCCCGCC
>JACQUF010000070.1 GCA_016210435.1 Chloroflexota bacterium | reverse complement strand
TCACTGAGGATGCCAACGTGGCGCAGTCATTCACTGCGGGAACGAGCACGGACTACGGGACGTTTAAGTGGTTCGAGTTCAGCGGATCCGCTCCTGTCTCCGTCACCGCCCGCTACTTCTGGCAGGACGAGCGAGTGCTCCGGAAACTGATCAGAGGCGGCGACGAAAGCCCCCCGCAGGTTGTCCTCGAACCGGTCCTTGAGTTCGACGACGTCGTGTTCACGCATACACCCACCGCGTGGACCTACAACGACTCCACGAAGCTCTGGAGCTACACCGAAGGCAAGATCACGGTCACGTTGCTTACCACGCACGACGCCGGCGCGGAGTTTCCTGCCACGACCATCACCGCGACACTGATCTCTGACCTGCGCCCGCAGATCGACTTGCCAGCGCCTATTCCCGGACGTCTCCCGCCGCCTACGCCGCCCGCGAACCAGGTCGGCTTCCGGATCTCTGGAGAACCAAACCTCCTGCAGGGAACCTATCGCAGCGGCAACGGCGCCAACCTGACATTCGATGACAGCAGTTACTACGTGACGCGAGGCAGCGGTAGCCCACGCACTGTGACGTGGGAAGCCACGAGCGAGGTCATCGACTACACGACGATCACGAATATCTCGATCGAGTTTGTCGGCCGCGTCGACCGGTCCGGTATCTCCCAGTCGTTCTTCGTCTATAACCCCAGCGATTCCGAGCACAACCCAATTAGCGGATACGCAGGAACGCCAGACGAGTCAAGCGCGTATCTGACCGCCAATACGGACCGCACGGTCACGTTTGAATTCAATTCCAGCGACGTCGCCTATGTCAACTCGTTGGGGTCCAAGGTGGTCAAGATCAAGCTCATGGCTACCGACCCCGCCGTGTTCGACCACTCAGCCGACAAGCTGGTGTTCAAGGTTGCCGGCACGCCCTCTTCAAACTTCTTTCGGGACTTCGCCGTCGATACGAACCCGACCATCGAAGTCGGTTCGGTCGTCTCCGGTGATTTCACCGGGCTGGCGTCCAACGACACCACCTACTACGTGACCCAGGAAACCGGAGACATCATCCAATGGTCGGCTATCAGCGAGGCGATAACCCTCGACACGGCGACCAGCACGGAGGTCAGGTTCGTCGGCCGAACGACCAAGGGCTCCCCGACGATGCAGTTCTACGTGTTCAATCCGGCGAATGGCGGCGACGGCTACCCGGCCACGCCCAACGCGACGACCACGTATACCTCGATCAACTCCGACATCCCGACCACGTTCTTTCTCAACTCGGCCGACCTGGCCTACGTCAACTCGCTGTTCCCGAAAGAGGTCCGCATTCGAATCAAGGGCAGCGGTGGAGGCGCTCAATGGCGCTTCGAGGCGGACCATCTGATCTTCAGGGTGAAGCCGTGACGCGCCCGCTCGTCGACCAGCGCGGTCTCATCTTGCCCTGGGCGATGATGGCGGTGCTGCTTGGCGCGTTCATCGCGGTGCCGGTCGTCACGTTGACGGCGTCTGCGATCAGGGGCCACGCAAGAGTCGAAGACGAGAGCAGGAACTACTACGCCGCGGATGCCCAGATACACGCCGTTATCGAGGACCTAAAGCGTGGCGCCGACGCCTCGCCGCTACCGCCAAATACCTACAGTGCGCCCCTGATCGACTTCGGCGAAGTCGTGCCGTCGGTGTCCGTCGACGTCATCGAATCGCAGACCCTGGCCACATTGAAGCCGATTAACTACACGGCGTCGAGTACGACGGTGATCGTTGGATCTAACCCGCAAGGCACTGTGCTCGACCTTGCCACCGACAACAACGTCTACTACAAGCTCACCGACGCCGGGACGCCACCCAACGCGATCTTCGAAGTTACGAGCGAGGTGATCGATTTCCCAACCGTGTCGTTCGGCGAAGTGCGGATCGTGGTGGCCTCCACCAAGTCCAGCACCAAAGTCGAGGTGTTCATTTGCAATCCGGACGACCCGCTCCACACGGTTGACGGATGTTATAACCCGATCGCCGACGTGACGGTGATTCTCGAGGCGGCCAGCACGGAACAGACCTTCTCGGTCGGCCTCGAAGACGCGGACGTCGATTACCTGAACTCGCGCCCCGACAACGAGAGGCAGCTGAAGATCAAAGTCAAAGCGACGCGCACGGGTGGGTTCCGGCTGGACACCGACCAGATCGTCTTCGCCATGGCGGGAGTGGTTACGACTGATCAGCGTAATGTGGTCGGGTTGCCGGTAGTGCTTAACGGCACATATGCGTCCGGCACCCAAAAGGACTTGCAATTCGATGACACTTCGTACTACGTGGCGACGAGCGTAGTGGTTGGCGCAGACAACGTAGTCGAATACGAGGTCACGAGCGACGCGTTCGCCTTCGCCGCCCTCGACACGCTGTCGATCCCGTTCGTGGGCCGGGCGAGCAAAGACAACGTCACCCTTCAGGTCTTCTTCTACAGGGGCAGCTACGGCGCATCGGCGGACTTCCAAACCACGATCGCGCTGAAGAATACCGACAAGTCGGTCGAATTCGCCGTCTCCCCGGACGACGTTACCTACCTGAATACGCTCTCCCCTATCACAGCGAAGATCAAGGTAAAAGCGATTCTGAGTTCCAGTTTCCAACTTGAATCGGACCGGCTCGTGTTCGTCGCCACGAGCAACGCCGCGCCGGGCGAAGTTGTCCAGCAGATAACCCAGCAATACGTCGACCCGGGCCTCACGAACCCGCAGTTCTCCCAGGTCCTGACCAAGCAGGGGTACTTGCTGCGCGTCTACAACGCCCGCGCCGGCCTGATGCAGGTGAACTGGGCGTCGCATACACCGACGTTCGGCATCGGAAAGACGTCGATTCTCGTGTTCCGTGGGATCGTCATCGATGGCGGTGCGGTGGTCTCTCCCGGACTCATAACGACCAAGCCTCCGGCCCAGAACAATGAATTACTCGTAGCTTCGACGTCGAGAAGCAAGGAGAGCTTCGTTCAAACGCCGTTCATCGATCTGGACGCCGGGCTGCACACAGTCGTCTTCTTCAACGACTCGTCAAGCACGATGATCACGGAAGCATTCCGGGTGACCGGGAAGAAGGAGGACACATGGATCTACATGCCCGCCTTCAAGGACTACGTCATTGACGTCCGCGTCGGAAATGTCGGAATCAAGTCGGTGGTCCGGCAGGTGCCGGGGCCGGTGGAACCCCCGGCGATCCCGTGGAGCAC
>JACQUF010000069.1 GCA_016210435.1 Chloroflexota bacterium | reverse complement strand
GAGCGGAGGCCGGGGTTGGCGTCGCGGTTGCCACACCGGCCGGCGGGGCCGCGGTGGGTGCTGCCGGCTTCGTAGCTGTGGGCGCACCTGCGGCGACCGTTCCAGCGGTCGGTGAAACCGCTGGCGCAGTCGGTGAGACCGCCGGTGCGGAGATCGGCGTCGAGACCTGAGCAGGCGTCGACGTGATATTCCCCGCGATATCCTGCCGGACCGCGGCCGGCGATGGAGTTACGGCGCCTGAAGTTCCGGCCGGCACCGGTGGCGTCGTACGGTCGTCAGCAGGGGATGCGGTACTCGCTGGCGACGGCAGAACCACAGGCGAGGGTATCTCGCCGACCGTGGCCGCGGTTCCAGGAACGGCGGTAACCGTTCGTTCCGAACCGGGCGGGCCCGTCGCATCTTGTTCAGCGACGGGAGTTTCGAGCGCGCAGGCCGCGAGCAGGGTGCTTATGGCGATCGCGGCTCCAGCAAGGTTCCGTCTCAGTATCGCCCTCACCCTCGTCCCGATTTCATCGGGACAGGCCTCTTCCGGAAGGGAGAGGCGGCTCGACGATATGACCTCTGCCCTGACCAATACCTTAGTCCAGTGCGACCTGTCGCGATGGGGATACCCTCTTTCGTCACGGGAGAGGCGGTCTGAGACGACCCCCCGACCCCAGACCCACGCTCTCCAAGGGTTGGGGTCGAACTGATCGGGAGTACGAAGCTCGCGCCTACGCGGATCGGTGGATTACTTACCCGCTCGCGTCGCCGCAATCGACATTTCGATTGCGGCAAGGGCGCTGTCGATGTGTGAAGGTTCCACCCACCCCATGTGCCCGATGCGCACGATCTTTCCGGACATTTGGCCCTGTCCTCCCCCGATCACGACGCCATGGTCCCGGCGGACCCTGGCCACCAGCGCCTTCCCGTCGATGCCGTCGGGGACTCGGATCGCGGTAACCGTATTGGATGCGACCTTGCGATCGGGGAAGAGCTTGAGGCCCAGTTTCTCGGCTCCGCTTCTGCATCGCTCTGCGATCGAGTGGTGCCGTGCGAATACGTTCTCGGTCCCTTCGTCGACGATCCGCTTGAGCGAGACTTCGAGGGCGTACATCGCGCTGAGACACGGAGTGAAGGGCGGTTGCCCGATTTTCAGGTAGTCGCGGTACTGGGCTATGTCGAAGTAGTACTTCGGCATCTTCGAGTTCTGGTACGCCTTCCACGCCCTCGCGCTGAATGTGACCATCGAGATCCCGGGCGGGGCTATCCATGCCTTTTGCGATGCGGTGGATACGACGTCGAGACCCCAGGCGTCAACGGCGATCGGCATCGCCGCAGCGCTGGAAACCGCGTCGACGAGAATCAGCGCGTCTGAATTGGCGTGGACAGTCGCGGCGATCTCCTCCAGCGGGTTGGCGACGCCCGTCGAGCTTTCGTTGTGCGTGAGGATGACGGCCTTGACGCCCCTGAGCTCCTGGAGCTTTTTCGCAAGCGCCGCCGTGTCAACCGCCTGGCCCGCCGGGAACGACATGCTCGTGACGTCCGCGCCGTGTGCCTTCGCGATATCGCCGAAGCGATCACCGAAGAAGCCGATCGTCAGGGAGACCACCTTGTCGCCGGGCGACAGCGTGTTGACGATCGCGGACTCCATCGCGCCTGTACCAGACGACGTTATGAAATAGGCGTCGGCACCCGTCATGAAGACCGTCTTGAGGTTCGCGGTCATGCGGGCGAGCATGTCGGCGTATTCGGGCCCGCGGTGGTTCATCATCTGCGTGCCCACGACCTCTAGGATGTCGTCCGGAAGGGGGACCGGCCCGGGAATCCGCAGGTTTTCGTGGGCGATCCTGGCCGCAGTAGGTGTGGCCTTCTTCATCTGTGTTGCCATCGCTATGTTGCTTCCTCTGTGGATCAGTGGGGGAAGATCTAACTCTTGACGCGTACGAGCCGGTACGTCTTCGCGCCTCGGCGGAGAACGATCACGCGCCCTTCGATTAGGCTATCTACTGTGACAGGCTGCCTGGCATCGCGGACGCGAACGTCGTTCAAGTATGCTCCGCCCTGCTCGACCAGGCGGCGCGCCTCGGCATTCGATGTACAGAGACCCGCGGCCACGGCAAAGCGGTCGAACGGCAGTTTGCCGTTTTCGAGTTCAGTTCTTGAGATCTCGGCGGTTGGCGCGCTCGCAAGGACATCTTCGATGTCACCCGCGGCAAGACGCCCAAGATCGCCCCGGAACAGCGCAGCCGTCACGCGCTCCGCCTCGTCCAGGCCACTCTGGCCGTGGACCGAAAGGGTGACCGCACGCGCCAGCGTCTGCTGTGCCTCGCGCTTTGCGGGTTCGTTACGCACCGCTTCTTCGAGACCTGCGATCTCTTGCTGAGCGAGCAGGGTGAACCACTTCAGGTAGGTCACGACATCGCGGTCGTCGGCGTTCATCCAGTACTGGAAGCACCAGTATGGCGACGTCATAGACGGGTCGAGCCAGATGGCATTTCCTTCCGACTTTCCGAATTTCTCTCCAGATGCGGTCGTGAGCAGCGGGTAGACGAGCGCGTGGGGCTCTCCCCGGGTGTAGCCGGTCACGATCCCTGCGGTATTGGTCGTCGGCTCGACCCGCTTGATCAGATCGACGCCAGCGAGGATGTTGCCCCATTGGTCGGATCCGCCCATCTGGAGACGGCATCCGTACTGCCGGTATAGCTCGAGGTAGTCATAGGCCTGCAGCAGCATGTAGCTGAACTCAGTAAAGGAGATGCCGGCTTCCCGTTCGAGCCGCGCCGTTACCGATTCCTTGCCGAGCATGTAATTGACCGTGAACTGCTTGCCGGCATCCCTGAGGAAGTCGACCAGGCCAAGCTTCAGAAGCCAGTCAGCATTGTTGATCAACTTTGCCGGGTTCTTTTGCGCCGTGAAGTCCAGGAACCGCGCCAACTGCACACGTATTCCCTCTACGTTTTCTTCGACCTTTTCTTTGCTGAGCAGCTGCCGCTCCGCGGTCGGTCGGGGATCCCCGATCATTCCGGTACCGCCGCCCGCGATTGCAATCGGTGTGTGACCGTAGCG
>JACQUF010000002.1 GCA_016210435.1 Chloroflexota bacterium | reverse complement strand
GAGATCGAGGCGCTCGGCTTCAACGAGATGCGCATGAAGGTTGCGATCACGCTCAAAGACGGCCGCAGGCTTGAAGGCTTCGCGGACGCTGCGAAGGGCCACCCGCGCAAGCGCATGAGCCACGATGACGTCTGCGCCAGCCTTCCCCAGCGCCAACGCCATTTCCTTGCCCAGACCGCTGCCGCCACCAGTGATGATGACCGCGACGCCATCGAGATTGAGCGAATTCAGGACTCCCGAGGGTGATGTCACGAAACTCTTCCTATTCGTGAGACTCTTCCTGCACCGTAACTTCCGCGGCGGTGAATGTTCGCACCCTGCCGTCGGCGCACCTTACGACGAGGCCACCACCCGCGTCGACCCCTTCTGCTCGTCCTTCCACGATTTCCCGCCCATAAGCCAGCCGGACCTGGCGGCCGATTGTGTCCAGCTTTGCTTTCCATTCTTCCAGCATGGGCCGTCCTTCGAGGGCCGCGCCGTACACGGCATCCGATTCGCTGAGAACCGCATCCAGCGCTTCCAGCCTTCCGCGGCGGCTGCCGGTGATCTCCCTGATGCTCGTCGCGCTGGCCGAAATCTCCGGCCATGCCGACGGCTCCAGGTTGAGATTGAGACCGATCCCCAGGACGAATGCCGCGGACTCGCCTGTGACGGCAGCCTCGACGAGAATCCCACAAACCTTCTTCGCGCGGACTCTGACATCGTTGGGCCATTTGATCGTCGAGTATGTGGAAGCCAGGCGGTCAACGGCTCGAGCACACGCCAGCCCGCCCAGCACCGAGACCAGGCCGGCTAGCTCGCGCGGGGGCCTCAGAATCACCGAGATCAGGAGGTCTTCACAAGGCTGCGAACGCCACGGGCGCGCGTGCCGTCCCCTGCCCGCAGTCTGGGCGTCCGCCCCGATTACCGTGCCTTCGGCCGCGCCGCCGAGCGCCAGGCGGCGCGCTTCGTCCATCGTGGACCCGACTTCTTCCCGCCAGCAGATTCGCCTGCCGATTCGCCGGGACGCGAACTTCCGGGCGAGTTCCTCAAAGTCGGCAGCTCTTTCCGCACGCATATCGCCGCTCATTCCACCGTCTCGAAGCAGTTGCGCGCTGCACAAGGGTATGGGTGTAATCCCCATGTCCGAATCCGGGCGTGGCGCGGTGCTACTCTCGCGCACCCAGCTTACGATGCGAGCGTGGTACCGGAAGACAAGCGGGACGATTCCCTCGCGACAGCGTGGCGCGACGCCATGCTGGTGCGCGCCCTGCTCCACGAGCAGTCGCAGGGAGAGATCCGCCAGAAACAATTGATCGATGCAGCGGTCGCCGGGGCGCGCCAGCATGCGTTCGTAGAGGCAGAGCAGGCCGTTGCCGAGCTTCGTTCACGGGCAGTCGACGAGCTGAGTCGCGCCAACCGGCTGCGAATCAAGGCCACCCGCCTCAGGCGAGCTACCGAGGCCGAACTGAAGCTTGTCAAGCAGGCGCGGCACGACGCTGACAAGCAGGCGTCGCAGATCGTTGACAAGGCCCGGAAGGAAGCAAGCGCGCTCGTAGCCCAGGCCGGTCGAGAGGCCGACAACATACGCAGAAAGAGCCGCGCGGCCGCAGAAGCCGAGGTCAAAGCGCTCGTCCGGGACCTGCGAAGCCGCGTGCGGGAATCCAACGGGCGGGACCCGAGGACGGGTGCCGTCGACTGACCGAATCCGCGCTACCATGGCGCCACATCATGTAAGCCCATGGGAGCGCGTCCATGCCCAGGCGTTTTGCGCCAGAAGACCTGCTGCGAATCAGATCGCTCTTCGACCCGCAGATCTCGCCTGACGGTCGCGCGATCGCGTTCGTTTCAGGCGATTCATTCACCTCGTCCGGCAAGGTCGCGACAAAGTTCCCGAAGAGCCGGATCAACATCATCGCAGACGACGGCAGAAGCTCGCGGGAACTCACGTCCGGGCCCCGCGCCGATAGCGCGCCAAGGTGGTCGCCGGACGGGACCCGTCTCGCTTTTCTTTCCGACCGGGACAAGGACGGTCAGCGCCAGGTCTTTGTGCTTCCCATGTCCGGCGGGGAGGCGAAACGGATCACCAGCGTCGAAGGCTCGATCCCGAGCCCGCGAAGCCTGAACCCGTTGAAATGGCTCAGCGACGGGACAAAGCTGGCGTTCCTTCTAATCGACGCGGAACCGCCCGAGGAAAAGGAACGAAAAGAGTCTGGCGACGACGGCGCGGACTTTGAGAACCGCCCGAAGCACCAGCGACTATGGACAGTGGATATCAATACCTGCGAGACCGAATGCGTTTCTCCGGATGGGCTCCAGGTCTGGGAATTCGATATCTCCAGTGACGGCGCCCGGGCGGCCGCGGTCGTTTCCGACCAGCCTTACGAATGGGACTGGTACCGCTCCCGCATCGCAGTCTTCGAACCTGGGCAGGGCGCGGCACGCACGATCTACCAGTCGTCGCGCCAGGTCGCGAAGCCGGCGTGCTCGCCGGATGGGAAGTCGATCGCATTTCTGAGCTCCACGTGGAGCGACCGCGGCGTAGATGCCGGGGACATCCTGGTCATTCCTGCCGGAGGCGGAGCACCTCGAAACCTGACCGAAGGACACCAAGCAAGCCACGACTCGATCCGCTGGTTATCGGACACGGAAATTTTGGCGGGGGCGAACGTCGACGGCGGCTCGGGGCTCGCGAAGATCGATGCCGTGAGCGGCAAGTCTAGATGGCTCTGGCAGGCCCGTGAGGCGCTCGGCGCCTGGTCCGTGACGCCCGACGGGACAGCGCTCGCCGCGGTCATCGGCAAGCTGGACCGCGTTCGAGAGATATACGCGGCACGCGAGACGAAGGGTGCGCTGGCCTGGCAGCGTCTCACGGACAACCAGAGCGCGCTTTCCGATATCGAACTTCCCACCGTCACCGAGATTCAGTGGCGCGCCCGCGACGGGCTGATGCTTCGAGGCTTCCTCGCACTGCCCGCAGCCGCTCGGAATGGGCCCCTGCCGGCTGTCCTGCTGGTCCATGGCGGGCCGACCAGCGCCTGCCGTGCCAGCCTCGAAGATTGCGGCCGTTGGGCGCTCCCGCTGGCAGGCGCCGGTCTCGCGGTGTTCATGCCCAACTACCGCGGTTCGACCGGCCGCGGGGTCGCCTTCGCAGAGCTCAACCTCGGCGATATGGGCGGCAAGGACTTCCAGGACATGTTGGCCGGGATCGACCACCTGGTAGCAGAAGGGATCGCCGATCCCGACCGGCTGGGTGTGGGTGGCTGGAGCTACGGCGGGTTCACGACGATGTGGGCGGTGACTCAAACGGACCGCTTCAAAGCCGCTGTCGCCGGAGCGGGCATCAGCGACTGGCGATCCTTTCACGGGAAGTCATACCTCCACACGTGGGACACGATGCACTATGCCGGGGCTGATCCCTACGACCCGGAAGGCCCACACGTTCGGTTCTCTCCGATCAACTACGTCAAGCGAGTCCGCGCGCCGACCCTCATCCTCCACGGCGAAGAGGACGGGGATGTGCCGGTCGAACAGTCGTTTCTCTTCCACCGCGCACTCAAGGACCTGGCCGTTGAGACCCAGCTCGTTACGTACCCGCGAGAGCCCCACGGTCCGCATGAATACCGCCACGTGCTGGACATCCTCACGCGGACAGTGGAATGGTTCGAGCGGAAGCTCAAGAAGTGAACCTCCGCATCCGCCCAGGTCCGCCTGACGGCTACGCCGAAAGCAGGGCCCCTGCATCTGTCACCCTGAGCGAAGTGAAGGGTCTGTTCGCAGCGCTCGCGGTCTCTGTCCTTGCACTCGCGTGCGGCGGAGGGTCGAAGGCACCTGTAAGCCGGGTGGAAGGAAGCATCCCGACCACGCGCACCGCCCGCAGCGCTTCGATCGACATTGCGTTTCCCTCCCGCCCTCTTTCGGCGCCGGAAGAGTCGCGCATGCAGGGCCTTTTCGACCTGATCTCCGATACGCCTGAAAACCGGGCGCAGCTGTGGGTCAACGATTTCGCCCCGATCTGGTCGGCCTGGGAGGCGGTGGGAGTGTCCAGGCCCGGCCTTGATGAAACAACGACAGCGATGGACCAGTTCCTGCCGGAGGTCGTGCGAGCCAGTCCGTTCGGTGATTTCTTCCCCCGCCCGCGCGTGTCCTCCCCGCGGCTATCTGGCTTTGATGTTTACGGTGCGCTCTTTTCCACCTACCGATTCATGGGACTCGACCAGCGAAACGTCGACTTCACTGCCCTGGCCGGCTTTCATCCGCGCACCATGGAAATCGTCATTGGCCAGTACGATCCCGAGAGAGTCGAGCAGCGCCTCGCCCGCTGTTTCGAATGCGAAACCGCACAGGTCGAACAGTACCTCGACGTTGAGTTCTACAGCTGGGGCGCAGATGGGCAGGCAGACCTTGACAAGCGCTTCCAGCCGCCTGCCTACGACCAGGTTGGGCATGGCGGACGTATCGCGGTGCGTGGGAAGCACGCGTTCCGCACGCTTCAGACCGCGCTGATGCATCGGTTGATCGAAGCCGAACGGGACCGGATCCCTGCCCTGGGCGATGATCCCGCATACAGGCTCATGGGCCGCGGGATTGCATCGATCGACGGCTACGCGTTCCTGGTCAGCAACCGCTCGCATACGGTCGATTCGGCAGTACGGACGATAGTCTTCCAGCAGCCAGGCACAAGGGCCACCGAACTGGAAGTGAGGGCTGCTCTGGAGAGGGGCCCGCTTCTGGAAGAGTTCGAGCTGGCCGCTACCGGTTGGGGGGTGGCGGGACAGGTCCCATATGCCGCCATCGTTCTCGTCCATGGCGACCCGGTAACCGCGGAGAGTAACTCGAGGCTTCTCGGCGACCGGCTTGCAGAGGGCAGGATCCCGCTCCGCAACACGGGCTGGGCTTCACTCGTCAGCCGCGCCGAGGT
>JACQUF010000001.1 GCA_016210435.1 Chloroflexota bacterium | reverse complement strand
TGGCAGGAGCGAGAGGACTCGAACCCCCGACCTGCGGTTTTGGAGACCGCTGCTCTACCAACTGAGCTACGCTCCTGCGTTCGCAGGTGCCGTCCCGGGCCTGCGGCCCGCTTCTGACATAGTATCGCAGGTCAGATTGCGGCGTCGCCGCGCTCTCCGCTGCTGACCCGAATCGCCTCGAGCACCGGGCTCACGAAGATCTTGCCGTCCCCGATCGCACCAGTCGCATTGGTTCTGGCAGCCCCGATGATCGCCTCGATCACCTTCTCGACATCCGCGTCTGCCACAACGGTCTCGATTCGAGATTTTGGAAGCATGTTTATCTGGGTCGTCTCGACACCCCTCCCGGTGTGCACGACGACGCCCTTTTGGCGACCCCGTCCGGTGACCTGCGTTACGTTCAGTCCGACGCACCCCACTTTCTCTAGAGCGTCGACAACAGCCTGCACGCGCTCTGGGCGGACGATCGCCTCAATCTTCTTCATTCAAAACCCCCGAACGCTACTCCGCGTAGCCGCGTTCCCCGTGGAGCGAGACATCGAGTCCCGTGTCTTCTTCTTTTTCGGTCACACGCAATCCAAGGCCGGGGATGAAGTCCAGCACCTTCAGGATAGCGAACGTTACGACGAGCGAATAGCCGAAGGTCGCAGCAACGGCCCGCAGCTGGGCCCACATCTGCGCGGGATGGCCATCAATGACTCCTACACCTGCTGGCGGAGTCAGCCCGCTGACCGAGACCACGGCAAAGATGCCGGTTGCCAGTGCGCCCCAGATACCGCCGATACCGTGGACCGCAAAGACGTCGAGGGCATCGTCCAACTTCGTGCGTACCCTCAGCTGGACGCCGAAGTAACAGAAAAGGCCGGCGCCGAACCCGATCGCAAGCGCACCGAGAGGCCCGACGAATCCCGATGCAGGCGTGATCGCCACCAGGCCGGCCACCGCACCGGACGCCGCGCCGACTGCGCTTGGCTTCCTGGTATGGAACCAGGAGACGAGCGCCCAGGTCAGGGCGGCGGTCGCTGTGGCGGTGTTCGTCACCAGGAAGGCGTTAAGGGCCTGGTAGTTCGCGTTCAGCGCGCTTCCAGCATTGAAGCCGAACCACCCGAACCAGAGGATGCTGGCGCCGAGGATCACGAAGGGCACGTTGTGGGGGACCACGCCGTGCTCGACCCCGCGGCGCCTGCCCACCAGCCACGCCGCGGCAACCGCGGCGACACCGGCGTTGATGTGTACCACGGTTCCGCCTGCGAAATCGAGCGCGCCGATGCCGAACAGCCAGCCATTGCCGGACCACACCCAGTGTGCAATCGGCGCGTATACGAATGTCATCCAGAGCACAAGGAAAATCAGGTACGTGCTGAACTTGAATCGTTCGGCGAACGCGCCGGTGATAAGTGCCGGAGTGATGATGGCAAACATCAGCTGGAAGATCGCGTAGGCAGCGTGGGGTATCGGAGCGACCACGCCGGCGACTTCGTATGCGCGGCCATCGACCTCCTGAAATCCGATGAATGAGAGGTCCCCGATGAAGTTGTTGCCGGGGGAAAAAGCGAGGCTGTAGCCCCAGAGCACCCAGGCCACGATTATCACGGCCATTGCCATGAAGCTGTACATGATCGTGCTCAACACGTTCTTGCCGCGCACGAGACCGCCGTAGAAGAAAGCTAGGCCAGGTGTCATGAACAGGACGAGGGCGCTCGCTGCAAGCACCCATGCGGTGGCGCCGGCGTCAATAGGCATAATCGTTCCCCCACGCGATCGGCGAGTCAGCTACAACTGCGTGAGCCTAGGGAACGGATGTTTCCAATGTGTTACGCGCGCGTGAACTTGCGGTTACAGCCAAGCCGGATGGAGAGCCTCAGTCGTCGCACCTGACTGTGAATTTCGAATTCGGCCGAGCGCGGCGTAAATCCCTAAATGCGCGCCTTGCGGATCACGAAGAGCGCGCCCGGCATGGTCAGCAGGGCCAGGAATGAGGCTTCGAGAGTCCCGCTCTTGCCCGCTCCACATGCGCCACCGCCGGCAGCAGGCGTCGCTGTGGCCGTTGGCTGGGGCGTCGGGCTGGGCGCCGGCGCAGGTGCGGCGGTCGCGGTGGCCGCAGGCGTGGGCTCTGGCGTGGCAGTGGGCGTCGCGGGAAGCGCGGTCCCGGCGGCAGGGGCATACGGCTTCGCGCCCATGAATTCGCGCCACTGTCGGTCCAGGTCCTGCACGTCGAAACCGTATGTCTTTCGGAACGCTTCGCCAAAAGGCGTCCCGGAGTTGAACGCCTTGATCGTTTCCGCGATCTTCTCGGCCCCCCACTTCTTGACCATGAACTCGACGATGCTGCGAGCCTGGCCGTAAGCGACGATCGTCAGGTTCGGGTCTGCAGGGAAGGCGTCCAGATACAAGATTGGCACCAACCTGTTGGTATCTACAGCCCATTCGAGATAGCGGGTATAAGAAAGGCCGGGGTCCAGGTTTCCGAACTCGGCAAGCCCTTCGTTCAGCCAGGAAGGCACGCCGCCCACTGCGTTCTGCGACGCCCGTCCGACGAGGATGTGCGTGACTTCATGAGAGATCACACCGGCCACGCGATCCGCGCCGCCCTGGACCACTACCAGGTTATGCAGGGCGAACGCCTGTCCCTCGGTGACCAGCTGGCGCGCCGATGTGAGACTCCGGATCGATACGGCGTCGATCATCTCGGCGTCGTTGTTGTACATCACCACGCGCAGTGGGCTTTCCGTGTCGGCGCCTATTGCGGCACCCATGTTTCGGAACGTGGTGAGCGATGCGTCCGCGATGAACTCCGCCCGTTTCGAGACCGGCCCGTGATAGAAGACCGTTATTGGCCCTTTCGAAAACTCTTCCCACCGGTACCGGCGATCATGGGCGACCAGCTTGCGCGGCTCGGTTGATTGCGACTGGCCGTTCTGGAACACGATTTCGAAGAAATACGTGAATTCGGTCCCCGGCGGAACATACCGGTCACGCTGGCCGGTCCGGTGGAAATACTCACCAGTGATCACATCGCCCTTCTGGAGCTTCAGATAGTTGTACTGCGTCGCCGCCTGTCCACCTGAGGCGAAGCGGACGACAACTTCGTCGATGGGCTGGTCGGATTTCGCCTCGAAGAGAAATCGGATGCCGTCCGGGATTTCACTTACTGCTTCGGCCCGGATGATTTCGAGGCCGGCGGCGCGCGCAGACCTGGCGGGCATGGCAGCCAGAGCCACGCCAAACAACGCGATGAGAGTCAGCGCAACAAGTCTGGCAGCAGTTCGCATAACGCTAGGGTATTACGAACAGTGGCCATCGAATGACTCTTCGAACGGTGAGACCCACCCTCACCGATGTCTCGAGCCCTCATCCGGTCTCCGACCACCTTCTCCCGGAAAACCGGGAGTAGGGACACGCGACTCGCCTTCCCATCGAGGAATCGAGGGAGAGGCGGGTGGCCGGCTTCGATCCCGCTGGCTAGCTATCCCTGGCAGCGCGCCAGATTGAAAGAAACCGCTGAAGGGCGCTGAGCGGCGTACCAATGGCGAGGATCCAGAGGGTGATCAGCGGCTGTCCGAGCGCGAGGCCCACGACCACCACTGCGATACGTTCCGCGCGCGTAAAGAATCCTTCGAATCTTGTTGTGCCGCCGAGCGCCAGACCTTCGGCGCGAGCGCGGATGTAGCTCACCATCACGGAACCGGCAAAGGCTACGAAGGCGAGTATGGCGCCAGTGCGGCTCGCGGCGTGCGGCTGCACGAAGTGGACCAGGAGACCCAGCAGTATCACGCCTTCACCCACGCGGTCTGCAGTGGAATCCAGGAAAGCGCCCCGTTTGCTGACCAGTCCGGCCCGCCTTGCGATCGCGCCGTCCAGCAGATCGAAGACCGCGCCGACGAAAACGAACAAAGCGGCGAGCTGAAAACGGCCGGTCGCTGCGAAATATGCCGCGACGCCGGAGAGGACCAGGCCAAGCAAAGTCGCCATGTTGGGCGAGATGCCAACGCTGGCGAGAGCTGCCGCGCCGGGCTTCTCGAAGTATCTCGAAAGTGCAGATCTGGCCGCGGTTCTTACCCGCTGAAGGGCAGGCTCGGCCGCGGGGCCTCCTCCAACTGGAGAGCTCATGCCGGCCACTCCCATGGCCCAGGCCAGCATCTTGTTTCGACCGTCCAGGACAAGGTGGGCCAAACTGCGACTCGTGGGCGTTTGCGGAATATGCGGAACCTCAGGCGCTGCTAGTTGACTTGAGCGCCGCAGCGCGTCGCTGCGCCATCACGATTTCGTAGTAGTCAATGACACGCCTCGCCACCGTGTTCCAGCGATACTGTTCGACCGACTGCCTGCCATGCTGGCCGAGCCGTTGCCGCAACTCGGGGTCGAGTATCAGTGTCCGGAGCCCGGCCGCAAGCGCCTCTTCGCTGCGCGGCCTGACGAGAAGCGCCTGGTATCCATGCGTGACCACGCTTCGGTATCCGGGAATGTCGCTTGCAGCGATCGCGCGGCCCGCAGCCATGGCTTCGGCGATCACATAGCCGAAGCTCTCGCGGCCCACCGCTGGAGCGCAGAAAATATCGGCGGTCTGGTAGTACCTGGGCAGCTCCGAATAGGGCACGTGCCCGGTGAATACCAGGTCCTTGATGTTCCGTTCGCTCAACACCCTTTGCGATTCGGAATCCAGGGTGCCGGGGCCGACCACGATCAGGCGCAGGTTGGGGAAGTCCCATTTGAGCGAACTGAACGCCCCGAGCAGATAGCGGAGGCCCTTCCGTTTTTCGAGCCGGCCCACGAAGACGATGTTGAGCTTGCCATCTTCGAACTGCGGGAGCGGCGAAGCCGGAGCGGAGAAATGATCGACGTCGATCCCGTTCGGGATGATCGTGTATTCACCCGGGAATCTACGGCTGAAATACGCCCTGGCTGCTTCCGATACAGCGATCCGGCCGTGAAGGTGCCGGTCGACCGGCTTCAGGACTGGTTTCCAAAACCACAGCCTCAAGCCACGCTCGTTGAAGGCATGGAACGTCGCGATGGTGGTGACCTCGGATGCATACACGACGAGCCACGGCATGAATGGCACGAACGGCTCGTGGACGTGAACGATGTCGAATGCGCCCCGCTTCAAGACTCCCTTTATCCGGGGCTCCAGCCAGACTGACTGCGAAAGCCTGGCGACGGACCCATTGGTGGGCACCGCGATCGGTCGACCGACAGGAACGAGCTCCACCCCGGCAGGTGTATCGACCTTCTCCATGCATGGCGCCAGGACAACGACCTGGTGTCCGAGCTTGACGAACTCTTCAGCAAGGTGCGTGACGTGGCCGGTTACTCCGCCTGGATAGGCGAAGTCGTACGGCGACATCAATGCGATTTTCATTTGCGACCCGTCCTGGTGGCCATCCGGCATGCGGTCGCCAGGATCGACAACCGCGCTAAGTCTTCTTTGACCGTTTGCTGCCGTTCGCCTTCTTCGAGGCAGGTTTCCTGGTCGACTTCGAGTCTGAGATGAACTCCTCCACCAGCTGCCGCGCCTCGTCATCGCGGAACTGCTTCGGCGGGGACTTCATGAAATAAGCCGATGGCCCGACCAGAGGCCCGGCGACGCCCCGGTCCAGGCCCAGCTTGGCACACCGTATCGCGTCGATGACAACTCCCGCCGAGTTCGGGCTATCGACAACTTCCAGCTTCAACTCGACGTTCAGCGGCACATCGCCAAAGGACGTGCCTTCCAATCGTATGTAAGCAAATTTCCGGTCGAGCAGCCAGGGCACAAAGTCGCTCGGACCGATGTGGATGTCCTCCGGCCGCATTTCGTGGTCGAGCTGCGACTTCACCGAGTTGGTCTTGGAAATCTTCTTCGACATCAACCGCTCGCGCTCGAGC
>JACQUF010000073.1 GCA_016210435.1 Chloroflexota bacterium | reverse complement strand
GTGTGGAAGTACACCGCGATGCCCAGTTTCGTCGCCGCGTCGATCACCGGGTCGAGCAGTTTGCGATCGCGCAAGGTGTAATCGTCGTCGAGCGTGTTCATCTTCACCGCGCGAAAGCCGTGCGTCTCGACCCAGTAGCGCAGATCGTCGATTGCCTTCTGCCCGCGACGCGGCTTGATCCGGCAAAAACCGAAAAGCCTGTCCGGGTACTTCTTGACGCCTTTCGCGATACGCTCGAGATCGGGTTTGAAATCCTCCCTGGCACCGACGCCCGGCGGCGCCACGAGAGTCCCGTCGATGCCCGCGCCGTCCATCATCGACACCCACGCGCCGGCTTCCAGCGGAACGGGCAGACCCATCTGGGCCCATTGCGGGTTGTTCCCCAGGTAAGCGTGCGCGTCGTAGACCTTTGCCATGTCTACCGCCTGCCTTTCGGATGCGACGCACCGGTACTTTCCGGTGAAGCTTTATCGAGCCTCAGGACCCGCCGGAAATTACCTCCGACAACCAGCGCCTTCTGCTCTGCCGAGAGCTTGTTCATGTACTTGTTGACCATCACGTGTGGGAGTTCGATCGGCGAGTTCGGCCCGTTACTGCCGATCATCACCCTGGTCGCGCCGACTTCATCGATGACGCCCTGCAGCAGCGCAGGGAGAAAGACCCCCGCTGTCTCGACGTGCGTGTTCGGCGCCCGCTTCAACGTCGGCACGATCTGGTCGGTCCAACCCGGGTAACCGACGTGTCCGATGTTGAAATACGCCTCCGGGTAGTCGACGGCGAAGTCGCCCACCATCTTCGGCTGGCAGGTCTCGCCGTGTCGGTCGCCCGTGTGGAAATAGAGCAGGATCCCAAGCCTCACCGTAGTCTCGATGATCGGGTCGAGCAGCTTGCGATCGTCGAGGCGGTAATCGTCGTCGAGCGTGTTCATCTTCAAGGCGGAAAAGCCCTGTTCCTCGACTCTGAACCGCAGCTCGTCGACCGCCTTCTTGCCTTCTCTCGGCCGCACCCTGCACATCCCGAACAGCTGGCCCGGGTACCTTTTGATACCACGGGCGATACGATCCATGTCCGGCCGGAAGTAGTCGGGCTTGCCTACTCCCGGTGGGGCCACGAGCGCGCCATCTACTCCCGAGTAGTCCATCATCTCGACCCACCCCTCGGCTTCAAGGGGTACGGGGAGGCCCATCTGGGCCCAGTTCGGGTTGTTGCCCAGATAGGCGTGGGCGTCGTAGATCGCCACTGAGCGACCCTCTCTTCATTCCTCCCCCACAAGGACGGGGGAGGAGGCTTGCGGATCCCTTCAAGAGCAAGGCCCGAGGGCTTCGGACCCTCGGGCCTCTGCTATCGAGCGTGGTCAGAACAGGGGGGAGGAGGCACTGATATCGCCCAGGCTATCGCGGCGCTGGAACGATGTATTCAGGTCCCTGGATGTTCGGTGATTCAAACCCGTCGAGCATCTTCCACTCCTTGATGCTGCGCGGGTTCACGATCATGCCGTTGGGAACGACCACGATCCCGGACTGCGGCATCCAGAAGTGCATCTTGTTTGCCATCTCCGTGTTGATCGCAACGCGCTCCTTGGGGTCGTCCTTCGTGTTCGCCAGCAGGAATCCCTCGGCGATCCACGGCATCTCGATGCCGCAGTTGAATCCACCGCGGGTCAGGCTCGTGTTCTGGGGCGCGCGCGGCCAGTCCATCGGCAGGCTGTTGTGGTGCCGGCAGCCCTGGATGTACACGAGCTTGTTGCTGCGGTCGACGGTGGTCGGGCGGAAAACCCCGGAGTAGTCGACCATCTGGGCGTCTGTCTTGATCCCGATCTTCTCCCACGAACCCGCGATGGCTTGCAGCAGGTCAGGTGAGAAACCGGGGAACGTCACGAACCGGTGCTGGAACTTGACACCGTTCTTGTCCGCTCGAATCCCGTCCGGGCCCTTCTTGTAGCCAGCCTTGTCGAGGAACTCTTCGGCCTTCTTGGGGTCGAAAGGGACCTTCCATTCCGGTTTGAACTCGGGCAGGGTCGGAATGAACATCGAGATGTAGTCGACCTGGGCCTGCCCCGCGAAGATCTGCTTGAGGATCAGGTCGCGGTCGTACGCCATCGCCATGGCCCAGCGCACGAGCCGGGCCTGCTC
>JACQUF010000074.1 GCA_016210435.1 Chloroflexota bacterium | reverse complement strand
GGCCGGAACCATCCCCTCTTCCATACGCTCGGAAGCGTTTCGCGTCACAAGTCGTTTTCCCGCGTGCTGCTTCAAGGTCTCACGGAGCACGAAGTCGGGGAGGTGATTTCTGCGACGACTGGCGAGTACCCGCCGCGCAGCGTGACCAAGAAGGTCTACCAGAACACCGAAGGGAACCCGTTCTTCGTCCGAGAGCTAGTCGACGTTCTGGCCCAGGACGGCCTTCTCGCTAAGGGACATGCGGCGGCTCTGGGCAAAGGTGACCCGAGACTTCCTGAAAGCGTGCGTGAAGTGATCGGCCGCAGGATGGGCCGGCTCTCGCCGCAGTGCAACGAAGCGATGGGGGTCGCCGCCGTAATCGGGCAGAGGTTCGACGTCGACCTTCTCCGCGAGGTCGTCGCGTTGGCCGGACCTCGGGATGCTTTAGCTCCGAACGGCGAACATGACGACCATCTATTGGGGGTAATCGATGAGGCCGTGTCGGTGCGGATCGTCGAGGATGTCCCCGGCTCGCCGGGTAGCTTCCGTTTCACGCACGCTCTAGTGCGGCGTGCGCTCGAGGAGGAAATACCGAACGCTCGGAGGCCGCGGCTGCACGCGCTGATAGCCGAGGCTCTGGAGAAGCTCCATGACGGGGGGTCGCCGACGCAGGCCGGACAGATCGCCGATCACCTCGCAATGGCCGGAGCGAGCCGCCTGCCGGAGAAGCTGATGCGCTACTCCATCGTCGCAGGCGAACAGGCCCTGAAATCGCTCGGGTTCCAGGAAGCCGACATTCGCTTCACGACTGCGCTCCGGGCGGCAGGGCGCGCAACACGTGCCGTCGAGGCGCGTGGGGACGTGCGCGAGTTGCGCGAACACCGGCTAGCGTTGGCTCGAATCATGGAGGGCCTGACGCGGTCAAGGGTGTGGGCTTCCGCTCGCCTGGAAAGCAGGCAGCACGCGTGGGACACCCTGACCGCAACCTTTAAGACATTCCTGGATGTTGGCGACACGGCGAAGGCAGTTGAGATCGCGCGAATTCCCATGCGGCTTGAGGGAGTGCGAGGCCTGCTAGAAGTCACGAGCCGGGCGCTCGAGCTCGTCGAACCGGATTCCGTAGATGCCGGGTACCTGTACATGCGTCACGCCACGGCCCTCTTGGAAGAACGGGGGGACGCCGAGGGTGCGCGGTCTGCCCTGAGCGACGCACTGGATAACGCCCGGACCGCGCGAAACCTGAGGCTGGAGGTTCTGGCGCGAAGCAACCTCGGGCGGGTTGCCTGGTCGGACTGCGACTACAAGACAACGATCGAGGAGTGCCTGGGCTCACTGAGATTGAGCGGAACATCCGACTGGGAACTCGCAGGGCCGGCGTTGTATCACGTTATCCCGGCAATGATCTCGATCGGGGATCTGGACCGGGCAGGAGAACTGGCGGACACGTACGTCAAGCTGACCGCTCCGGTTCCTTACTACGGTTTGCTGCCGCCTTGGCACGCATGGACGGTCGCCGCCGCGCGGGGTGATCGGCCAGCTATGAGGGCGGCGAGGGGCCTCTTGGCGGGCTGGTCAGCCGAGCAGCCGGAACGTGTAAGCGCCTTTCTCGAGACCTGGGAGCAGTTCACGTATGACGGGATAGGCCCGGCGTCGGCAATCCTGGAGCGTGCGTACGAAGTCGAACGCGGTTACTTCTTCTGGGAGGCGGCCATCGGCCTTCTGGGCCCGATCGCCCGCGCTGGCGCGGACTCGGAGTTCCTTCAGAGGACAGAAGAGCTTGCCCGCGAGCTGATCGCGAAAATGCCCGCGCCCCTGTTGCGGTACGTGCGTCCGGCTCAACAGGTGCTCGGGTTTGTCGCCGTGGCGCGCAATGATCCGACCATGGCCGCTGAACTGTACCCCGAGGTGCTTCACGCCCGGGCCAGTTTTGAACGTCATGCAGGATTCTCTGTCGACCGATTGCTGGGCTTGCTGGCAGCGACTTCTGGGGATGTCGCGGCGAGCCGGCGCCATTTCAGCCAGGCTGTCGCGTTTTGTGAGCGGACGCGCGCCCTCCCTGAGCTATGTTGGGCTCGCCATGACTACGCCGCTCTCTTGCTCATGAGCGGGCGCAAGAAAGAACTGCCGAGGGCCGCGTTCCTCGTGACGAAGGGAGCGCAGACAGCGGCGGCCCTGAACATGAAGCCCCTGATCAATCGCTTGGCCGCCATGGAAGAGCAGATTCGCAACCAATGGGCTCAACCGTCACGCCCTCACGGTCTTACGGGGCGAGAAGCTGAAGTGCTGCGGTTGATCGCAAGCGGGCATACCAACAAGCAGATCTCAGACTCTCTCCTCATCACACCGAATACGGTCTACCACCACGTTGCTCGGATTTACGGCAAGATCGGGGTCTCGCGGAGAGCGGAAGCGGTCAGTTACGCCCACCGGCACGGGTTCGCGGATTGACGGCCCCGCGGATCAAGGGCGGATTGCCCTAATCGCGTGTCCACGGACCGGTTCCTTGCCGTTGAAACCGCGAATTCTAGCCCTATCCCTCCTCCGTCTCAGCCTCCAGAATTCGTTCTGATTTTGAAGGGCTCGTCAGCAGGAGCTCTGCCGGATGAAGGTGTCGAAGAACGCTACATTGGCCTGCTACGCGATGGTGGTGAGCGGCTTGGCGATAGCCTCGTGTGGCAGCCCGGTCGAGCCTTCGACGGCTGTTGAATCGCACGCGACCCAGGCGCCGCCCGCAGCGTCCGCCGTCAACCCGACGTTGAATCCCACTGCCATTACGGTGCAAACCCCGTCGACCAGACCGGTATCTGATCTGCCGACGCCGGTCACGCAACGAGACGGCGTCCTCGTCTACCGCGATATGCCGTACGTAGCAAACGGCCATCCCCGTCAGAAGTTGGACGTCTATGTGCCAGAGGGCCAGGACCTCGGACTGATCGTCTACTTCCATGGCGGCGGTTGGCGCGGTGGCAGCAAGGCGGATGATGCCTCACAGATTGTGAACCTCTTTGCCCGCGGTCATGCGGTCGCCAGCGTTGGCTACCGCCTCAGCCAAGATGCGGTATTCCCCGCACAGGTCGAAGATGCCAAGGCTGCCGTCCGCTGGCTGCGCGCCCATGCCGCTGAACTCGGCGTGGATTCCGACCGGTTTGTCGCGATGGGGATTTCTTCGGGCGGAGCGATGGCCGCTCTGCTTGGTACGACCGGTGACGTTGACGAGTTTGACGTCGGCGAATACCTAGCCACGTCCAGCAGGGTCCAATCGGTGGTCGCGATCGCTGGCTACTACGACCTGCTTCAACCAGACATTCTCGAGATGTACGGAACCGGGTACCTGGAGCCACTCGTGGGAGGACCCCTTCCCGAACACAGTGAACGGCTCTCCGCGGTGAGCCCAATCACGTACGTCACCGAAGATGATCCCCCGTTCTTGATGGTCCACGGCGAGCTTGACGAGGTCCACCCGCTGCATCAGGCCGAAATACTTGAAGCCTCGCTCGCCGGTGCGGGGATCCCCGCGACGCTTTACGTACTCCCTGGCGGCAGTCAGGTCTTGACGATCCTCTTCGACCAGTCCGTGCGCGAAACCGTCCTAGGCTTTCTCGCCAGGTAAGCCTGTCGACCGCCGCGGGCTCCGTTTAGCCACAGGCCCGTTCAACCGGCGGCGGGGCCGGGGCGATGCGCAACCAGGTCAGCCGGACGCGTGCCGGAAGTTTTCAAGACCGTTGCCGGATCGGTCACGGCTTGGACAGCCACATGCGTGGACGGTCCCTTCGGCTCTCGCAGATCGTGGTATCCGACGTGAACTCGCACCCCAGCGGCCTTCCCGATGACGGACTCCGGCACGGGGTCTGGCTACGCGTATCACCTTCCGCTATGATCCGGCCGCCATGCCAAGCGAGCGGGTCAGGCGACGGGTAGAGACGTTTCTGGACGAAATCGACGCGGCCGCAGCCCGAGCCGACTGGGCCACCGTGCGGGATCGCTCGCTTGCTGTGCTTGGTGTCGATCCCGAAAACGAAGACGCCAAAGCATTCCTCTCGATGGCAGACAAAGCGCAGGGAGGGGCGTCGGTTTCTGAGCGAGCCGAGCCGCCATCAGTCTCGACAACCAGCGGCTCTCCAGGAAAAGACCACCCATCTTCATTTTCCTCGGGCCGCTACGTGGTCAAGGAGTTCCTCGGCGAGGGTGGGAAGAAGAAGGTCTACCTCGCGCACGACACCGTGCTCGACCGCGATGTCGCGTTCGCTCTGATCAAGACCGAGGGGCTGGACGACAACTCTCGCCGGCGGATCACGCGGGAAGCGCAGGCGATGGGCCGCCTCGGCGACCACCCGAATATCGTTCCGATCTTCGATCTGGGACAGGAGAACGACCCGGCGACGGGCGTCCAACAGCCCTTCATGGTCCTTCCGTTGATGGCAGGCGGCGATGTCGAAGGGCTAATCGAGAACGCCCCGGACCATCGAACGCCGCTGGAACGCGTGCTCCAGATTGCCACAGATACGTGCGAAGGGCTCGTGTTCGCACACTCGAAGGGGATAGTGCATCGAGACCTCAAGCCAGGGAACGTCTGGCTCACCGAACGAGGTGCGGCCCGCATCGGAGATTTTGGCCTGGCAGTGGCAACCGACCGCTCACGGCTCACCCGCGAAGGGATGATGGTCGGAACGGTGGCGTACATGCAGCCCGAGCAGGCGATGGGCGGGGAGATCACGCCGCAAGCCGATCTCTACTCGCTGGGCTGCATGCTGTATGAGATGGTGACGGGCAGGCCGCCGTTCTTGGGCGACGACGATATTGCGATCATCGGGCAGCACATCAACACGCCACCTGTGGCGCCAACGTGGCACCGGCCCGACTGTCCGAAACCGCTGGACACCCTGATCATGCGGTTGCTCGCAAAGGACCCGAAGCAAAGACCAGAATCTGCCGGAGATGTGTTGCGGGCGATGGAGGCCGTGGACTTGAAGGCCGTCCCATCTTCTCGCGCGGGAGATGGCAAAGGTGACGGGTCAAATCAAGACCGTTCACTTGAATCCGTCTCTTCCGGCGTATTTGTCGGCAGGCAGAAGGAGATGGACCAGTTGAGGGCCGCCCTGGAAGAGACGCTCTCCGGTCATGGACGCATGGTCACGC
>JACQUF010000065.1 GCA_016210435.1 Chloroflexota bacterium | reverse complement strand
GGCGCTACGAGATTGGGCAGGCGATCACGCTCACCGAAGCCGACTTCACCGGGATCGGACAGACGTTCCTCAATCACTCGACCGGGATTGTCGCAAGGGTAAAGCATCATCTGCAGAGAGTGTCGCCGGAAGACTAGACTTGGCCACACCGCCCGCGATCCTTGCTGACAACGCCGCCCAGCTACGGCGACTTCAAGCTCTCACAGCCCGACTCGATACGGGTGACCGCGACCTGGGCTCGGGCTGGACTATCGGTGTCGTTCTCGCCCACCTCGCCTTTTGGGACCGGAGGGCCGTCCTCCTACTCGCGCAGTGGCGCAAGCACGGGAGCGCGGCTGACGACCACCCCGATGACGGCATCCTGAACGACGCCCTGCTCGACGAGTGGCGACTACTCACGGTGCGACAGGCGGGAGAGCTCGCCCTATCGGCAGCGAAGGCCGTCAACGCGGCGGTCGAAGCGCTCGACAGCAAGACCGCCGACGCGATCATCGCCGTGGGTGACGGAAACACGCTGCTACACCGCGGTGCACACCGGCGGGAGCACCTCGACCAGATAGAGGGCGGGACCGCGGTCTGAGTACCCGCTACGGTGCTCACCGGGATGTTGGAATCCCGCTCAACAGGGATCAGGATCGAGTTCTTCTTTAGGTACACACCGTGTAAATGTGTACCGACGGGCCGGTTCCCCGAAGAACAGATTCCCCGGGTGAGCCGCCGGATTGTCCCTACCGAGCATCCACCGTTACCCTGAACGCCGCGACGTGGCATCGGTGCTGGATGGCCGCACGAAATGGGACTCCGCTTCTACGTTTCAGTCCTGCTTGTCGCGGCGATCGTCGGCTGTGGAACCGGCACGCGCCAACCACCGACACCGACCATGACCGCGACGGCTGCGGTACCGCTTGCTACACCCACTGTCCCTGCCACGGCTAGTCCAACATCAGGAGTGCGACCTGCGACTCCCACGTTCGCGCCCACGCCGAGCGCTACTTTCACGCCTGGCCTAAACCCGGACTTTCTCTTCCGTAACTTGGTCGGCCCCAGCCTGACCAAGTCCGTCGGCTCGGTCACGCTCTTGTCATTCGGAGTGACCGTAACAGCCGAGGAAGTTGTCGCGGCGATGGAAGAGGCAGCGTCGCGAGAATGGGTTGACCAACGGCTGTCCAGTCTGGCCGCTTTCATGTCCGGCGCGACCGAGGAATCGGCGTTTACGATCCCGATGTCCGGCCTGCACCTAGCGACCGTTGAGGTCCTGTTTGCGGTCATCGAGCCGAAACTCGCGCAGATCGTGGCCGGATTGCCCGCGTGCGGCTCGGATCGAGAGACCACAGAGGCCGCGGCGTCCCTAAAGTCGTTGCAGATGCCAACCTGCATCGAGCCTGGCACCCACCCTGGGGCAATCGTCGAAGGCCTGATGCCGGTATTGCGAGGCGATCTCAACCGCGTGTTCGAGACCTACTTCCCGGACCAGCTCACATTGGAACGCTCGTTCTTGGAGCGTACGTTGGGCCCCTCCCCGCCGCGAGCAGTCGTGACGCCTTCTCCGATCGCCGCCACCCCGTTCGTGGGGTCCGTTGGCTCCGGGGTACTCCAGGTGCGGGTATCCGACGCGCCGCCACCCGGAGTATCGAGCCTCAAGGTGACGCTGGAAGGGTTGGAGGCTCACGCGACCAGCGGCCGTTGGGTCCCCATCCTCGACGGGCCGGTGGAGGTCGATCTTGTGGCCGTCGACGGCATAGAACACATGCTGGCGGAGATCCCATTCACAGCCGACCACTACACCCAGATCCGGCTCAACATCGCTTCCGCAACAGCAATCATCGGCACAGCCGAACAAAAGGTCCGCGTCCCGAGCGGTGAGTTGCGGCTCTCGGGACCATTCGAGGTAGAAGGGGGAGCCACGACAGCCATCATTGTGGACTTCGACGCGAACGCGTCGTTGAACCTCACCGGCGCCGGTGAGGCGATCCTCCAGCCTGCCGCGAAGTTGATGGTCCGGCCGCCGTCAAAAGCGGCCGTCGGGGTCGCTTTTCCCGAGGTCACGGTGACCGGCCTTTTGGCGACGATACCCACGTACTTGGCGCCCGACATCAGTGAGGCGGCGACCGTAGCGAGGCACGTCGTCGGGGACAGGATCCCGAGTCGCATCCAAGCCCTCGCCCTGTTGACGGCCGATGACGAGGCGTACCTCGTAATCGGCCTTGACACGGATGTCGACCACCTCATCACCGCTGGTACCGTCGTCGGCCGCCGTGCGCCGACGCTCAAGGCGCTGCCGCCCTCCCTTGACTTCGCGTCCCG
>JACQUF010000064.1 GCA_016210435.1 Chloroflexota bacterium | reverse complement strand
GAAGCGCTGGAGCTTGCGCGTCACCTGCTCGACGAAGCCGATGCGCTGCGCTCGGAGCAGGAGGAAGAGGCGTGACGCCGTGTGTCATGCTGAGGAGGAACGACGAAGCATGTGTTCACGTATCACGACAACAGGTCCTTCGGCCCGGTCCCGTCGGGCCTCAGGATGACACGAAAAGTTGCTAGCGGAACTCCAATCCGGCCATATCTTTCCGCGTTATCAGTTCTCATTCACGGACGCCCAGATCGACGCCTATGTGAACGCCGTCGGAGATGCCTCGCCCCCCGCAAAAGGAGGCCCGAACCGGCTCGTGCCCCCGATGGCGGTCATTGCCGCAGGCCTGAGCCACATGATCGAAACCCTGGGACTGGCCGCGGGCACGATCCATGCGAGCCAGGAAGCCGATTTCGAACGCCCGGTCAGGGCAGGGATCGCAATCTTCGCGGACACCGTGCTGAAGGCCAATTCGGTCCGGCGCGGCACACGCTTCGCCACTGTCGAAACGGCGTTCTTCGATGCGCGTGGGAACCGGCTCGCCCGCTCACTCAGCACCGTCATCGTCCCGGTCTGAATTGGAAACCCCGCTGCACTCCCCTTCCATCGTTGTCGGACACAGGCTTGCGGTGGTCGCCAAGAACGTGACCCAGGAGCAGATTAGCGCCTATGCCGACGCCGCGGGCGACCATAACCCGATCCACCTGGACGAGGAGTACGCGGCGACCACACAATTTGGCCGTCGCATCGCTCACGGTATGCTTGTCCTCGCCTTCATCTCGGAAATGCTTAGCACGGCTTTTCCTGTCGAGTGGCCGTCGGGCGGCCGCCTCAAGGTCAGGCTCAAGGCGCCGGTCTATCCGGGAGAGACTGTCCGAACTGAGGGCGAAGCGGTCGCAATACACGAGTCTACGGGCGGCCGCGAGGTGGAATACAGGATCGGCGTCCTCAAGCCAGACGGTTCTGAAGCGGTAAGCGGACAGGCGTTCGTCAGGATCAAGAGGGACAGCGGGCAAGGGAGTTGAGCAGGTGAGCACGCCGGGCGATCTTGTGCCGATCGCGGTGGACGCAATGGGCGGGGACTTCGCGCCCGCAGAGACCGTGGCCGGCGCCCTGATGTCGATCAAGCAGGGCGGAGTCGCGCTGGTATTGGTCGGCGACCCTCAGGCTCTCAAGGCCGAACTGGCCAGGCACGCAGGGGCAGACCGCCTTCCGCTGCAGGTCGTCCCGTCCGAAGGCGTGGTGCAGGAGGGCGAGCATCCTGCGATGGCCTTCCGGAGCAAGCCGAAGGCCTCGGTCTTTGTGTCCGCGGGGGTGGTCAAGTCGGGCAAGGCCAGGGCGATGGTTAGCATGGGCTCTACCGGCGCCACCATCGCCGCCGCAACGGTAGTCTTCGGCACGTTCGAGGGAATCGACCGCGCGGGGCTCGGTGGCCCGCTGATCGGGACGTCGCCGCGAACGATCATTATCGACGTCGGCACGAACGTTGAATGCAAGCCACGCCAGCTTGCCGATTTCGCCGCGCTCGGCACGGTCATGTCACGGCTGCTGGACGGGGTCCAGAACCCGCGGGTCGCGATCTTGAGCGTCGGCGCCGAAGAGGGAAAGGGCAACAAGCTCGTGCTTGAGGCGACCGCCCTTCTGAAACAGAGCGGCCTGAATTTCATCGGAAACGTGGAGGGCAACGACCTGCCCCACGGAAAGGCCGAGGTTGTAGTCTGCGACGGATTCACCGGCAACGTCGTAATGAAGCTGACGGAAGGGCTGGGCGAGTCCCTGGCAAATGAAGTGCGGAGCCATCTGGGTGGAAAGCTGCCGGGCAACGAGGTAGAACGACTCGCCCACAGGCTGTTCGACCTGACGAACCGGGCCGAGGCCTATGGCGGGGGACCGCTGTTCGGCGTCAAGGGCGTCGCGGTGGTCGGCCACGGCAGGGCGAAAGCGCCCGCAGTGGCGAATGCGATCCAGACGGCGAGGAAGGCCATAGTGACCGGCTTTGTGGAACAGGCCGGCGAGGAGCTTGGCCGCCTGCGCGGCCGGCTCGGCGAATAGCCGCCGCAGCGGCCGCACCAGTAGGACAGGAACAGGACAGGAAGATTGCCTGACACACCACGAAGCGCGCTCGTAACGGGCGCATCGCGCGGAATCGGGCGCGCAATCGCGCTCCGGCTGGGCGCAGCTGGCCATCGGGTCGTCGTCAACTACAACTCGCATCCTGAGGATGCCGACGAGGTAGTGACGACCATCCGAAAGCAAGGGGGCACCGCTACTGCCATCAAGGCGAACGTGGCAGCCAGGACCGAGCTGGAATCGATGTTCAAGGTCGCGGAAGACGCGCACGGACCAATCGAAATCCTCGTGAACAATGCCGGGATCATTCGCGACACACTGTTGATCCGGATGAAGGACGAGGACTGGGAAGCGGTCCTGGATACGAATCTGAAGGGAACTTATTACTGCTGCAAGCTGGCCGTCCCGGGCATGCTGAAGAAGCGGTGGGGCCGCATCATCAGCGTCTCGTCGGTCGTGGGACTGCGGGGAAACGTAGGACAGGCCAACTATTCGGCTTCGAAGGGGGCCATCCATTCCCTCACCTACAGCCTGGCCAAGGAACTGGCGACGCGCAACATAACCGTGAACGCCATCGCGCCCGGGTACGTGGAGACGGCGACCGTTGACGTACTCTCGCCGCAGTTGAAAGAGAAGATCCTTACCTGGGTGCCTGCGGGCAGGTTTGGCACGCCCGATGAGGTCGCAGCCGCGGCGGACTTTCTCGCGCGCGAAGAGGCGAGATACATCACGGGGGTCGTCCTCCGGGTCGATGGCGGCATGGCGATCTAGCGTCCGTGAACACCTCCCGCGACGGGAGAGGCCTCGCGCCCTTCGGCCCGCAGGGGAGAAGGTGGCCGAAGGCCGGATGAGGGGGTCTACAGCCGCCTCCCCCCTTGCGGGTGAGGTGTCGCGGCGCCCTTCGCCCCGGAGGGGAGAAGGTGGCCGAAGGCCGGATGAGGGCGCACGAGTGTGAGGGTGCTCAAAGGCAAGGTCGCACTGATAACCGGCGGCTCGCGCGGGATCGGCCAGGCGATCGCGCGCGAGCTTGCCTCCCGCGGCGTCGCCATCGCCTTCAACTACTTTCGAAACCCTGAGGCCGCCCGCGCCGCGGTGATGGAATTTGGAGCGACCGGGGTGCGCTGCCTGCGTGTCCGCGCCCATCTCGGCGAACCGGACGCGATCAAAGACCTCTTCGCTAAAGT
>JACQUF010000083.1 GCA_016210435.1 Chloroflexota bacterium | reverse complement strand
GAGCTGGACCATCTGGGAATCCAAGCCGCAAGGCTGACGACCTGGGGCGCCGGTATCGACGGCCTGACGATCCTCGCGGCCGCGGCTGCCCGGACCGAACGCATCAAGCTGGGGACATCTATCGTTCCGACCTGGCCGCGACATCCGATAGTCGTCGTCCAGCAGACGCAGGTGATCGCCAGAATCGCTCCTGGCAGGTTCCGACTTGGCCTGGGACCAAGCCATAAGCCGACGATCGAGTCCACGTTCGGATACGAGTTCAACGCGCCGCTGGGGCACCTCCGGGAATACGTCCACGTCGTGCGCGATCTGCTTCGATCAGGGGCCATCGATTTCGACGGGAAGTACTACAAGGCCCACACGAGGATCGCCGAGCCGGTGGCAGATGTACCGGTCATGGCCTCGGCACTTCGCCGCGGATCCTTTGAGTTCTGCGGCGCGGAGACGGATGGCGCGATCAGCTGGGTATGCCCGCCGGAATACCTTGGAGACGTTGGCCTGCCGGCGATGAATGAGGCGGCCACCCAAGCGGGCCGTCCGACACCGCCCCTCATCGCACACGTGCCCGTGTGCGTTCATGACAATACTGAAGAGGTCCGGCGCGCCGTGAGGGAGCAACTCGCAGGCTATCCCCGGCTTCCCTTCTACGCACAGATGTTCGCGGATGCAGGATTCCCGGAGGCGCAGCAGACGCTGATGTGGAGCGACCGCATGATCGACGCAGTGGTCGCGCACGGCGACGAGGCCGCCGTCGCAAACCGGCTCCGGCAGGTCCTCGAATGGGGCGCCTCCGAAGTCCTCATCGCGGTCGTGACGGCGGGCCCCGACCCGAAGAAATCCTGGGAGCGCACGATGCGCCTGATCGCGGTGCTTTCACAGGGTGGCTGAGTTCGCGGACCCGCGTGCGATCTACGGCTCGGTCGCCGAGCTGTACGACGAGGTCCGCCCCGGATATCCCGATCAGCTGATCAATGACGTAATCAGGCTATCCGGCAGACCGGAGGATGGCCGGATCCTCGAAATCGGCTGCGGGCCGGGCAAGGCGACCATCCAATTCGCGGCTCATCTGAGACAGATCCTCTGCGTCGACCCCGTGCCGGAAATGATCAGCGTCGCCCGCAGAAAGTGCCGAGGGTATGCCAACGTGAGGTTCGTACTGTCCACCTTTGAAGAGTTCCGCGCCGCAGACGCTTCGTTCGACCTCGTCATTTCCGCCCAGGCCTTCCACTGGATTCGACCCGAGATCGGTTTTCGCAAGGCAGGGCAGATCCTCAAACCCGCAGGGGCACTTGCGCTCTTCTGGAGCGAGGACCACACGCCGGAAAGCCCGCTCCAGGCTGCGCTCGACGAGATATACAGACGGCTCGCGCCTGATATGCGTGCGCCGGTTCCCGGAGGAGGCTCGGGTTCTGGGAGGATTGCGGAACGGATCGCCGCGACTGGACTGTTCGAGCCCGTCACGGTTCATCGATACCCCTGGGCCACCGAATACGACACCGACCGATGGCTGAAGCTGCTAAATACGAGCTCAGATCACCGCGCCCTGCCGCCTGCGCGCAAGGAAGGGCTGCTAGCAGAAGTGAGGCGCGCGGTCGACGCGCACGGGGGCCATCACCGCATGTCGATGGAATCCGTGCTGTTCCTCGCGCGGCGCCGAATCGAACCCTGAAAACGAAATCCTGCGGACCCTGATCGTCGCAGCCCCCGACGACGGGCCTGCTCTGGTCTAATCTAATCCGGATCGACCGCTGGCAACCTATCGCGATCGGCCGCGGCCACGCGCGTGCCCGATCGGGGCAGTACGAAATAGACGGTTGTTCCGCTGCCTTCCCTGGAACGGATCCCGATGTGGCCGCCGTGCCGCTCGACGAGCTGTTTCGCCAAAGCCAGGCTCAAGCCCGCACCCGGAACAGGCAACCGATCGCCCTTGCTCCCGCGGTAAAAACCGGTAAAGAGATACTGCTGGTCTTCAAGAGGAATTCCCGGGCCGTTGTCAGAAACACCGACCGAAATCCGCGATCCGTGATCGGCGACGCGGACGGAAATCCTGCTCCCGATCGGCGAGTACTTGATCGCATTGTCGACCAGCATCGAAACGGTCCGTTCGATATGGACCCGGTCGATGTCCACGCTGGCCAGCTCCTCAGGGAGGAAGAATTCAACCGACTGCTGCTTGGCCTCCAGTTCGGCTGACATCATCTCGACCGTGCTTCGGACCAGCGAGATGAGGTCCGTGCTCTGCAAATGCAAGGAATTGTTCGAATCCTGAATATACCCGAATTCCGTGGACTGCTCGACGATCCGCTCGAGGCGGGCCGTTGCGTTTTCGAGGGAACGGAGCAGCCGTTCGTCGTCCCAGCGCCCGGACCGGAGCGACC
The DNA here is from genome assembly GCA_016210435.1 of Chloroflexota bacterium. Taxonomy (GTDB): domain Bacteria; phylum Chloroflexota; class Dehalococcoidia; order Lucifugimonadales; family Lucifugimonadaceae; genus VGZT01. The sequence goes on along the minus strand of JACQUF010000083.1, from coordinate 1,023 downwards.
GCTCCTTGAGCAGGCTAGCGGAAAGTTTGATTGTCGTGACCGGCGTACGAAGCTCGTGCGATATGGACTGAACGACCGAGGATTTGAACCTTTCCAGCCGCTCAAGTTCTTCTATGCGAGTCCGTTCGAGTCTCCGCTCCCTTGCGATGACGGCGACGAAGCGCATCGCCACGACCGCGATGGTGCTGATAAAGATGACCCTTACCGGCAGCTGCTGGATGTCATAGCTTCCGTCGCCATAGAAGTAGCTGCTGGTCAAGGCAAGCCACGCGATCCAGAAGGCCGCGTAGAAGCCGCCGATGAGCCAACCGAGTCGGGCGATGCCGAGCATGATGAACGGCACGATCGCCAGGTACATGTCGTTGGTCTGGACCGCGCCCTGATGGAGCGCGAGAAAGATCCACCAGGCCGAGAGGATCACCGCGTTGTCGAGAGCGAAACCGGCGAGGAAAACAGGCACCGCTCTCGACGGATTGAGCACGTAGATCAGGGCCGAACCGTACACGAGCACGAACAGCATCATGCCCAGGTAGATCGGGAAGATGGTTTCCCCGCGGAGGAGCAAGGCCGTGCTGGTGAGGACGCCGAGCGCGACTATGAGACGCCCGACCGCCCAGATCCGTTCGAGCGGGGCGCTTAGATTGAGTTCGACGTGCGAGCGAACCGTGCTTGCAAGCCGCCGCTGTACTGAGGTTCGAATATGCCGCCTTCCTGGCCCATCCCGGCGCTCCTGCGTTGCCGTGGCGCCATCCTAGTGGCGCCCCGGAGAGGCGACAATTACGCAGCATGTGGAGGAAGGGTTTAGATTTGGTCGCGTTTTGGTTCCGCTCGATCAATAGAAATACGGGAGTCCCGGGATCGCGTAGATTTAGCAATCCGGGACGCTTGCGCCTGCGCTCTTGCGGCGGCGAGACCGGAGGTGAGATGAACAGAGACTCGATGCTTCTGGTTACCGGCGCACTCATGGGGGTTGCCGCAGTCGCCAGCCTTGTCGTGATCGTCCTGACTCTGGTCCCTGAGTAG
>JACQUF010000061.1 GCA_016210435.1 Chloroflexota bacterium | reverse complement strand
TCGTCATCATGCGCAACAAGGGCGCGACGGGCGACGCCGGCGCCGCCCGCGGCGCACCTGCCGCCGGGACGACCCCGCTGGCGTCTTCGCGGGAGGGTGACAGCGTGCTGAGCATGGCGTCGCGCATCGGGCTGGGCGCCGACTGGCGGTCGATCGCTGCCGTCAACAACGTCGAAGACCCGCGCAACCTGACCCCGGGCACGCTGCTGAATCTCAACGTGCGCGCCTCCGCCTCCGTGCGTGGACCGCGCCTGACGAGCTAGGAGGAATCAATATGCCCGTGATCATCAACGAGCTCGAAGTCATCGCGGCGCCGCCTCCCCCCCGGGAAGAAGAAGCGCCTGCTGCCGCGGAAGCGGTGGGAACGACCGGCCCGACCGTGGGGGACATCGAGAGCATCATCCGCCGGCTCGTCATGCGCGGGCTGCGCGTGTGCGCGAACTGAGGTAGCCATGTCGGAGCTAGGTATCGTCCCCGGTATCGTGGCCACCGAAGCCGCGATTGAGGTCGATGGCCAGGACATGCCGCCACTGGCGGCAGGCCTGTTGGAGCTCGTCGTCGAAGAGACAACCGAGGGCCTGTACTCCTGCGAGGCGCGGTTTGGCAACTGGGGCACGATCGATGGCGGTGTCGGCTACCTGTACCTGGGCCGCGACCTGCTCGACTTCGGCAAGAGCCTGGCGGTGCGCCTGGGTAGCGGCGAAGGCGAGGGCGAAGTGTTCCGAGGCCGAATCACGGCGATCGAGTCGCAGTACCGGCGGTCAGCGCCGCCGGCGGTGACCGTGCTCGCGGAGGACCGGGCGCAGGACTTGCGCATGGTGCGCCGCTCGCGTGTGTTCGAAGACATGACGGATGCCGACGTTTTCGGCCGTATTGCCGGTGAGCACGGCCTGCAATCGGACATCGACGCCCCGGGGCCGTCTCAGGCCGCGGTGGCGCAGGTAAACCAGAGCGACCTCGCGTTCATCCGGGAGCGCGCGCGCTGGCTTGATGCCGAGGTGTGGCTGGACGACCGGACGCTGCACGTGCAGTCGCGCGTGCGCCGGACACCGGCGAACCAGGATTTGACGTTGACCCTGGACCAGGGTCTGCTTGAGTTCACCGTGAGCGCCGATCTCGTGCACCAGCACACGAGCGTGGTCGCGAGCGGTTGGGACGTTGCCGCGAAGGACAAGATCAGCTTCGAAGCCACGGGCCGGGCGATCACGTCGGAGTTGGGCGACCTGCAGAGCGGCGCGAGCATCCTCGGCGAGGCGTTCGGCGACCGTATCGACCAGCTGGTGCACTCTGTGCCTCTGACCCACAGCGAGGCAGAGGGTCTCGCGAACGCGACGTTCCGGGCGCAGGCGCGCCGTTTCGTCTGCGGTAGCGGGCTGGCCATGGGCGACGCGCGCCTGCGGGTTGGCGCGAAGGTGACGATTGATGGCGTCGGGCCGATGTTCGAGGGCGCTTACTACGTCAGCCGGGTGCGCCACATCTTCATGCGCCGTCCGGGCGGCGGCTACCGGACCGAGTTCACAGTCGAGCGCCCGGGAGTGGGGAGGTAGTCATGGGCGACCGCAACGCCACCAGCCTCCTGACCTCCGCGCTGCCGTGGACCGGTCGCGGGGGCCACCTCGTGGGGGTGTACCCGGCGATCGTGACGGACAACCAGGACCCAGACGGGCTGGGCCGCGTGCGCCTGCGGCTGCCGTGGGCAGCCGACCCCGGCGAGGGTTACGAGACTTGGGCTCGTGTCGCGACGTTCATGACCGGCGCCCGGCGTGGCTCCTGGTTCATCCCGGAGCCGGACGACGAGGTGCTCGTCGCGTTCGAAGCGGGGGATGCGCGGCGGCCGTACGTGCTCGGCGCGTTGTGGAACGGCGTCGATGCTCCGCCGGAGAGCATGGCGGCGGGCAACAACATCCGATCGCTCACCTCCCGGAGCGGCATCAAGGTCACGATGGACGACACGGACGGCGGCGTCCAACTGGTGATCGAGACGCCTGGCGGTCAGAAGGTCACGCTCACCGACGCCCCGCCTGCGGTGCTCCTCGAGGACTCAGCCGGCAACTCCGTGAGGCTGGAGGGCAGCGGAGTGACGATCACTGCGGCCTCGAAGCTAACGCTGAACGCGAACACCGTCGAAGTGTCGGCCGGGATGGTGATCGTGAACGCCGGTATGAGCAAGTTCAGCGGCGTCGTGCAGTCCGACACGAACATCACGAACAGCACCATCAGCACGTCCTATACACCGGGGGCAGGCAACATATGGTGACGGCGCTGCGCACGACTAATCGCCCGTTGCCGCCCGGCATGGAGCACCACGTTGGCTGGTTCACACCGCAGCCACTGTGGCAAAAGCTGGCGCGCGACGAGCTGCTTTCGAAACGAGGCCACCCGGCTATCCTGCGCTTCCAGGCGGACACGTTCATGGAGGACGTGCTCGGACTGCTGGAAGCCACGCCGGAGCGCCTTTCAGAGCACGTGGCGCAGCCCGAGACGTGGCGGGAACCGGACGTCGGGCTGACGGAAGACGGGCACGACAAGCCGGGGCTGTTGAAGCTCTTCCAGAGCAATCAATCTCGGTTCTACCTCGTTGGGGGGGTGCTGGCGTGCAAGCTGCCCGGCGTGCCCGACCACCAACCCGACACGGCCCAGCGCGAGTCCGTGTTCTTCGTGCTGCGGCGCCTGATCTACGACCATATGCTCGGCCGGGACGTCGAATACGCGTGGGCAACCGGGCAGTCGACGACGCAGACTGCGCTGCCGGATAGGCTGCGCCCGTTGCTGCGGTCGCGCGTCTACCAAGAGGCACCTTCGAAGGGCTGGATGCCTGTTGCGAATCCCGGCCAGGCGGTCGTCGCAAATGAGGAGCGCCTGCCGCTGTTCCCGATGCGGTTCAAGCTGCAAGGCGTTCCGCGGACGCTGTATGCGGGCATGGTACCCGTTTCGAGCAGGGAGACCTACCGGGCCACTGGTGTGATCGACCCTTCGCCCTCCGGAGGCGACTTCGGGAAACCGGGCGGCGACCCGCGCGACATCCTGTTCTCACAGCAGGTGACGGAACCCCTGCGGCACCTGCGGTCGTTCATCATGGGCCTGGAAGGCTCATATGCGCAGCAGGACCGCGACGTACTCAGCCGGGCGTTCCTCTACCTGCTGCTGGACCTCATGGCGTTGCTGCGGGACAGCGTGCCGTCGCTTTACGGCGACATCATAGCCGGACGCTCCGTCACAGGCGGGCTTGGGGATCTGATTGAGGGCGTCGCCGACCGCGCTGGTCGAGCGCTGACGGGCTATCTGCGGGTAATCGAGCGCGACCGCGCACAGATCGAAGGGCTGGAAGCCGACGATGACCTGCAGGACGAGTGGGTGTTCCCGCTGACGCGGGAGCAACTCGACTTCGTCGTGCCGCGCTGGCTGAACAAGTGGCTCGCTCCCATGGAAAGCACCGCTCAAGCACCGATCGAGCGGGAGTTTCACAGGGCCAAACGGCCGTATCAGCAACCCGACGAAGGCCCTCTCACGCTCACCCCCGAGTCAGCCAGGATCGAGGCGAGCACGGGCGCCCGCTACGTGCTGCGCATGGTCTACGACAAGCCGTGCTGTGGCGAGGTCACGATCAGCGAGCCGTCGCGGCCGTTCACCCTGGCGCCCTTCTTCGACCCGGACGCCCCAGCGCGGAAGATCCGGATCCCGCTGCCTGGCGACACGAGTATCGAGGGGCTGCGCAAGTTCGACAAGGGTGTGGTGATCGAGCTTTCGAAGCAGCTGCGGGCGCAGATGCAGCGCATCAGCGGACTACAGAACCTCATGGACGGCAAGGTCAACAAAGAAGAGGGCCTGGACTTCGGCATGACCTGCAGCCTTTCGGTTCCCATCATCACGGTCTGCGCGCTGATCCTGCTGATGATCATCGTCCAACTCCTTAACGTCGTCTTCTGGTGGCTTCCCTTCTTCAAGGTCTGCCTGCCGATCAGGCGATGAGGTAGCAGATGAACGCCGGAAAGCTATTCGGACGTAGCATCGCTTTCCCGCCGCGGGTCGGGCCGGACGGACGTTGGGCGTGGTCGGAGGGCGCCGACAACGTGCGCGAATCGATCCGGATCATCCTGCTGACCGACGAGAACGAGCGCCTGATGCTGAGCGGCTTCGGCGGCGGTCTGCGTCGCTTTCTGTTCGAGCCGAACACCGTGAGCGTCCGCCGTTCGATCCAGTCGCGCATCCAGGGAGCGCTGCGCCTGTGGGAGGCGCGCGTCGCGGTAGAGGCGGTCGACGTTGTCGAGGACCCTGCCAACCCGCAGGCAGTGATCGCGACGATCCACTACCACCTGGTGGCGACGCGGGACCGAGGCCAGGTCAGCCTGAGTGTCAGCCTGGGGGCGTAGGAGAAGCCATGCCAATCACGGCGCTGCCGCTGGACAATCGCACGTATCAGGACTTGGTCAGGGAAGCCGTCGCGCGCATCCCGGTTCACACGCCGGAGTGGACGAACTTCAACGACAGCGACCCGGGCATGACACTGGTGCAATTGTTCGCGTACCTGACGGACAGCATCCTCTACCGCACGAACCAGATCCCGGAGCGCAACCGGCGAAAGTTCCTCAGCCTGCTCGGCATCGGCGTGCGCCCCGCGACGCCGGCAACGGGTTTCGTGACGATCCAGAACGAGCGAGGGCCGCTAGAGACGCGCGCGATGAGCCCGAACCTGGACGTGCGCGCTGGCGCCGTGCGATTCCGGACGCTTAACGGGCTGGACGTGCTGCCGCTGGAGGCGCACACGTTCATCAAGGAGCCGCTGCCTAAGCCCCAGACAAAGGAAGAAGTGCAAGAGCGCGAGACATATCGCGTCCTGTTCTCGGACCTCCTCGAGAACCCGGGAATGACGGTCGCGTTCTACAAGACGACGCCCATGCCCGCGCCGATCCCGGGCGCCGCGCTGCCCATCAT
>JACQUF010000060.1 GCA_016210435.1 Chloroflexota bacterium | reverse complement strand
TTCCTCCGGGAAAAGGCCTGCCTCGACCATGGCGTCGAGTTCGTCCTCATCTTTCAGATACCAGGTGAGGTCAGGTCTGATCACTACGTCAAGCTCATGATCGGAAGTATCAAATCCAATAGCAGACCGCCTGAACGCGTCTTCCAGGTTCACGTACCAGCACAGCAGCCGCCTCGGGTTCATGTCCCAGAGCAGCCAGATTGAATACGCACGCCCTGGATACATCAGCCTGAGCAGGTCACGACGCCAGATCGCGTCCTCCATGACGTACGGCGCTATCAGCAGCGGGCGTCCGCCATCGAGCCGCCTGCTCCGCTTGTAGCGCGTCCCGTCCGGCACGAACAGGGCTACCAGGTCTTTGGAGTCCTCGGTGACGCGGCAGGGCCACGCGAAGAGGACCTTTCTCTGCCACAGGAACCTCAGGACGGCGGTCTCGCCGGGCTGCCAACGGGGGTGTCGCGGTCCTTTATCGGTCATAGTCTCGTGGCTGCGGGACGACACGTAGCTCAGGCATGGGAAAGTCGCGAACATTCGCGGTCACGAGGATCGCGCCGCGGTCCATCGCAACCCCCGCGATCAGCGCATCAGCTGTACTAAGCGACCTACCTCGCCTCGCAAAGTCATAGATGAATGTACCCGCGGTCCTGGCCGCTTCGGGGGTGATTTCGTAATACTCGAGGCGTTCGATAAGACCAGATGCCAGGGTTCGATTCTCTGGCCGGATGCCAGCGAACAACTCCGCAATGTTTACGCCGCAGACACCGACCTGGTGCGCTTCTTCTACGAGCGATTCCAGGTATTCCGCGACTGCCGGGCTCCCTCGGAGATGGTCTATCAGGACCGTCGTATCGAGGAGGTAGCTAGCCACCCCTGAGCTTTCGGACCCGGCGCGGTTCGCGCCTACGGATTCGTCTTACCCATTCCGCAGCCTTACGCGGAGTAGACCATTCCGGCTGATCCTCTGCGCTGAGTACGCCGGCCGTTTCTCTGATCGCGGCCAGCAAGGCGTCGCGCTTCAGCTTTTCGCGGAGAGCCTGCTCAATGAAGTGGCTTCGACCCCTCGGGCCGACAAGCGCGTCTACCTTTTCCACCAAATCGTCTGCAAGGATGACATGGGTTCTCATATCACACAGATTGTCCCACATCTTGTGGGATCAGGCAGATCGCCTGATTTCGGCAAGGAGGACCCGGACGCGGACGGCGATTCGATCGCGAATTTCCGTCCGCCGGCGATCTTCTGGAAGTTCGGCCGGGTCGGTAATGGAGCCCAGGCATTGAAGAAGCCATCCGCCATCTGGCTTCGGAAGCGGTTTCCTTCACAGACGAAGAGGACGGTTGGCGAGTGCGTGCTCCTTCAGAAACGGATGCTAACTTAACCGGCATGAGAGAGCTTCGGCTGCGGACTGCAAAGCCGGTTGCTGCTGCGGCCCTCGCGATCCTGGCGCTGCTTTTACTGGTCCAGGCATGCGCCGCGTCAGGAGAGTCCCGGCAAATGGAAGCAACAGCAACGACCGCACCGGAGGCGCCCGGAGAGAGTTCGACGGCGTCGCGGGGGTCGGCCACGCCGACTCCGATCGCGCCGCGGGAGACAGCAGCCGCGGCTTCTGTTGCCCCGCAAGCATCGCCGATAGTGACCTCGATCGTCCCGCAGCCGCCGCCGGCGGCTACTCCCGTGCCACCGGCGTCGCCCACGGCGACAACGGCACCCGCGTCGGTTCCGACACCATCGCCAGTTTCCGTCCAGATCAGGGAGTTTCCCGTCGCGCCGGGCTCGCATCCGCACGATGTCGCGCCCGCGCCCGACGGCACTGTCTGGTACACGGCCCAGCGTTCAGGCGCACTTGGCAGCCTGGACCCGGCGACCGGGCAATGGAGGCACATAGCTCTCGGGCCGGGGTCCTCACCGCATGGCGTCATCGTCGGGCCATACGGCGCGGCATGGGTGACCGACTCCGGGCTCAACGCGATCGTCCGCGTGGACCCGGTTACAGAGAAGGTCCAGGTTTTCAAGCTGCCCCCGGAGACACCATCGGTAAACCTGAATACGGCTGCATTCGATTCGGCCGGAATCCTGTGGTTCACTGGTCAGCGCGGGTATATCGGGCATGTCCACCTCGAAACCGGCGCAGTCGCGGTTGTCGAGTCGCCGCAGGGTTCCGGTCCGTACGGCATTACGTCGACGCCCGACGGCGCGGTCTATTACGCCTCCCTTGCCGGGAGCCACATCGCGAAGATCGACACCGCCACCGAGGGCAGGGCGACCGTGTTCGAGCCGCCAACTCCGAACCAGGGCGCTCGCCGGGTCTGGTCGGATTCGAAAGGCCGGATATGGGTGAGCGAATGGAATGCCGGCCAGCTAGGCATGTACGACCCGTCCTCCGGCAATTGGAAGGAGTGGAGGTTGCCGGGCGTCCAGCCAAGAGCCTACGCCGTCTACGTTGATGACCGGGACATCGTCTGGGTCAGCGAATGGAGCACCAATGCTCTCGTCAGGTTCGATCCGCAGCGCGAACAATTCATGGCGTATCCGCTACCGAGCCCGGGCGCAAACGTGAGACAGATTCTAGGCAGGCCCGGAGAGGTCTGGGCGGCTGAGTCTGGCACTGACAGTCTTGTGGTCATCCGCACCGGCCCCTGAGTTCGAGCGGGGGAGCGGTAAAACGAACTCGATCTCCGGCTCGTTATCATGCGACTCGCATTTCGTGGAGCGGACCGTCTCGGGTACGTGATCAGCCCCGACGAACTCTGAAAAAGTATGTACGACGAGGATTCGGTCGAAGCAACAGCATGTTGGAGAGGGATATGGCCGAGGATAGGGATACCCTGCTGCGGCACTACCGGCAGACGCGAGAGGAACTGCTATCTGCCATCCACGGCCTCAGCGACGAGCTGATGACCGAACGGTCGCTTGACGGCTGGTCGGTCAAGGACCACCTGGCGCATCTCGCGCTCTGGGATGACATCCGAGCCAGCGAGGTTGTCCGGATCTCGGCGGGCCACGACTCAGCCTGGCGCATGACCCACGATCAGGATGCGGCCTACAACGCTATTGGGCACGACCTGCGGCGAGATCTGTCTCTCGACCAGGTGAGGTGGGAGCTGGTGATGTCGAGGCAGAGATTGCTTGACGCGATCTCGTCATCGACCCAGCGCGGGCTGGATGCTTCGCTTTACGGCGAAGCTGGTCTCCGCAGCTCACACGAAGCTCAGCACACCGGATGGATCAAGCGCTGGCGGGGCGAAAAGGGCGCATAGACCCGCTTCGAAGCGGCAGCGGAAAAAACACTCCGCTGAAATTCGCAATATCCGCCAGGCCAGCACCCGAAGTTGGGATTCGGCCCGTTGTATGCCTCGTAGCGGCTGTCCGATCGAGGAGTTCGGCAACGTTATTCATCTCGGTGCTGTCACCAGGAATCCGAGTGCCTCGGCAGCGACGGACATTCGATCATCGTAGGTCACGATCCGTGCGAGGTCATTGCCAAGTTGTTGAGCCGTGGCGAGATGGATCGCGTCGAGCGACCGCACATCGGCGGGCAACAGCAGGCCAGCGATGCGAAGAACGCGGTCGCTCACCCGTATCAGGTCGATTCGAACCAGCACGTCGTTGCCGCGCTCGACGACATCCCTACCAAGGGGGAGGAGCGCTCTCACGACCTCGGTGCGGGCCAACGCGCTGGATACCAGTACCCGGCGGCCGCGCAAGTATCGTCGAAGAGCGGCGGATTCCCGCTCCCGTACGACCAGCTTTACGATAGCCGACGAATCCAGGTAGATGGCCCGCTCAGCGCTCATCGCGCCTGAGGCGGGCGAGCACACTCGACGGAGATTCCTGGCCGGGTGCCAGCCGGAGTGGTTGAGGCAAATTGTCCAGAGTTGCGCTGGCAGGAGTTAAATCGCCCGAGGCTCGAAGTCGAGCCAGCGGTCCTGAATCGGGTACAGGGGACAGGATCGCGACCGGACGCCCGCGGTCGGTTACCTCAAACCACTCTCCGGCCTCGACGCGACGAAGTAATTCGCTGGCCCTCTGACGCAACTCGCGGATGCCAACCTGTGTCATGTGCTATATGTAGCACATCTATCGCCCGATGGCAATCACATGTCAACTTTGACTTGCCTCCGGGCAGGGCTCGTCGGCCGACGGGGAAGCGGTCCGCCTAAGATGAATCCGGCCGTTCCGGTCTTCATTGGTCAGAAAAAAGAGGGCCACCCGGAGGTGGCCGCGAATGCGAGGTTGCTGGGGGAGCTGAGGGGACGGCCATGGGGTGCAACCCGCCCCGCCCCATTTCACGGTAGGCTCGCGCGGCACGCGCACAATGAGCGTGGGACCCGGTCTGCATCCCTGCGTACCTGATGGATCGTGAGTCACTCGGTGGCGGACCGTTCGAGAC
>JACQUF010000057.1 GCA_016210435.1 Chloroflexota bacterium | reverse complement strand
GGCTCATTGCGAGTGTCAACGACGCGTTATCACGCCATGTCCAATTTTGCGTGCCTCGTTCGACTCGAAAACACTCGTTTCCCAAAGCTGCGCGCCAGTAATGTGCGGGGAGATCGAACGCGACATAACAGTGAAGCGCAAATTGTTTCGGCCTAAGGTGTGGGCTGAGTCGGGAATTCCGACCACCGCGCCAAGCTCCAAATAGAGACCCGCGGATCGAGACGCATTTATCTGTCACAATCGGGTCACCAACTTAACCAAATAGTTGTGGAAAAGAGAAAGAGGCAGGATGATCTGCCCCCTTTTTTTCATTCGCCGTCCACGGATCTTGGGACCCTCATCCGGTCTCCGACCACCTTCTCCCCCAGAGGGGGCGAAGGGATCGAAGCGTAAGGAAGCCCTCTCTCCGTTGGGGCGAGGGGAACAATCCCCTACGGCGCTCCTGGCTTATTGATCGAAGCCAGGAACTCTGCGTTGTCCTGGGTCTTCACAAGGCGCTCGAGCACGCGCTCCGTAGCTTCGGTCGAAGCCGAGTCCTGCGCGATGATCGAGACCATTCTTCGCAGCAGCCAGACCTGCTTCAGCGTGCTCTCGTCGAGCAGCAGCTCCTCTCGGCGAGTGCCGCTGCGCAGCACATCAATCGCCGGGAAGATACGCCGGTCGGCCAGCTTGCGGTCGAGATGCACTTCCATGTTTCCGGTGCCCTTGAACTCCTCGTAGATGAGGTCGTCAAGCCGGCTGCCGGTATCTACCAAACAAGTGGCGATGATCGTCAGGCTGCCGCCTTCCTCGCAGTTGCGAGCACCGCCGAAGAACTGTTTGGGTGGGTAAAGTGCCACCGGGTCCATGCCACCGGAAAGCGTTCGCCCGCTGCTGGGGACTGCAAGGTTGTATGCCCGGGCAAGCCTGGTCAGGCTGTCCAGAAGGATCACAACATCTTCGCCGCTTTCCACGAGCCGCTTCGCTCGCTCAAGGGCACGCTCGGCGCTCCGGCAATGGTCCTCAACAGGCTCGTCGAAAGTCGAGCTGAAAATCTCACCCTCGACCGATCGCCGCATGTCGGTGACCTCTTCAGGACGCTCGCCAATAAGGGCAACTATCAGGTAGATCTCCGGGTGATTGGTCGTTATCCCGTTGGCGATCTGCTTGAGGATGATCGTCTTGCCTGCCTTCGGCGGCGACACGATCAATGCGCGCTGGCCCTTTCCAATCGGGGCGACCATGTCGATCAAGCGAGTCGATGAAATCTTGGGAGTAGTCGACAGCTTGATCTGCCGCTCAGGGAACAGCGGCGTGAGCTTCTCGAACTGCGGCCGCTTCCTCGAAGTTTCCGGGTCATACCCGTTTACGATTTCGACCCGCACAAGCCCGTAGTAACGCTCGCCGTCCTTAGGCGCCCTGATCTGGCCGGCGACCATGTCGCCGCTGCGAAGCCCGAAGCGCCGCACCTGCGATTGCGAGACGTATATGTCAGCGCCATGCCGGTTCGAAGGATTCCGCAGAAAGCCGTAGCCGTCGCTCGTGAGATCGAGGACACCAGCCCCTAGCAGGAGGCCGTTCTGCTCTGCGTGGTGACCAAGCAGTGCCATCACAAGGTCCGAGCGCCGTGCCAGCGTGCCGACCTTCAGTCCGAGCTCCTGCGCCTGCTGGCGCAACTCGTCGGTAGTCTTCGTTCCGAGGTCGCCCAGCGGCGACTGCTGGATCTCTTCCTCGGGGATGTCAGTCGTTGCGATGACGCCGTTGGACTGGTCCGGGGCCAGGTTCTGGCGACGGTTTCGATAGCTCGCTGGCCGCCGGCGGCGTCCGCCGCGGTTATGTCGAGGTGGAACGTTTAGGAAGGATTCCTCCATCGTATTTAAATCCAAGCCACGCGCCGAGGGTATCCGCGCGAGCTTTCCTTTCGCCGGGATTCAGTGCCCGGGCACTCTCGTTTATGGAGCAATTGGAAGGGGATTAGTTAAGGAACGCGAACTTGTTTGCCAGAGTGCTGGCGCCGCTATTTGAACCCAAAGTGCTGCGGATGCCCTGCGTTCTGTACCAGAATCGTCAGCGCCTGCGACCGGAAAGCGTCACGCGAGTTCGAACTGCGGTCCGGCGCTACTGGATAAGGAGAGGGGGTCGCCGCACGGATCGGCGACTTCGGAGGGCGTAACCCTCATCAATCAAAATACCACAGATATCGGGACCTTGTCACGACTCTCTATCTGGATTCATTCCTTATGCGGACGCGCGTATTGCCCTTTCGACTTTGCTCAGGCCGCGCACTGGGCCTGTCGAACATGGCAGGCTGGCGCCCCTACGCGCTGTGCACCCCGTCTCCGTTCGACACCACGTCCAGCGGCAACGGCGGCTGTCCGCCCTCCCTGATGACGTTCTTTGCGATACCGACGAATTCGCGGAAAAGTGGGTGCGGCCTGTCCGGACGCGACGCGAACTCGGGATGGAACTGGCTGCCGAGCATGAATGGATGGCCGAGGATTTCGGAGATCTCGACCAGCGATTCGTCGGGTGAAACCCCGCTGGCCATCAGGCCAGCTTCTTCGAACTGCGGACGGTAGTCGTTGTTGACTTCGTAACGATGGCGATGTCGTTCGGTCACGCGCTCGGTTCCGTAGGCTTTGGAAGCCAACGTGTGCGGCTTGAGACAGCACGGATACGATCCGAGGCGCATCGTACCGCCGGTTTCTGCGAGCTCTTCCTGTCCTGGCAGGTACGCGATCACCTGATCGGAAGAACGCGGATCGAATTCGGTCGAGTTTGCTCTGCTCAAGCCAAGCGCGTGCCTGGCGAACTCGATGATCATCACCTGCATACCGAGGCACAGACCGAGGTAAGGAACCGCGCGCGTGCGCGCATAACCGGCCGTATGGATCATGCCCTCGATGCCGCGCGGACCGAACCCGCCAGGCACAACGATCCCTGAAACACCGTCGAGGAGGCGGTCCGGACCCACGCGTTCGATTTCCTCGGACGGAATCCACGAGATGTCGATCTGCCTGCTGTGATAGAGACCCGCATGTCGAAGCGCTTCGTGCACCGAGAGATATGAATCGGTCAGGTCCACGTACTTTCCGACTACGGCGATCTTCAAGGCGGGCTTTGGCTTGCGAATAAGGTTGACCATCTCAGACCAGGCCCGGAGGTCCGAATCCTCCTGCCCCAGTCCGAGGCTCTGGGCCAGGAATCTGCCGAGGCCTTCCTGTTCGAGGTGCAACGGGACTGCATAGACGGTGTCGAGTGTCGGCAGACCGATGACCGCCTCAACCGGAACGTCGCAGTAGAGAGAGATCTTTTCCCGCACAGACCGCGGGACCGGATGATCCGCCCGGCAGACGATAGCGTCCGGAAGGATGCCCATGCCGCGCAGGGCAATGACGCTGTGCTGAGTCGGCTTGGTCTTCAGTTCCTGCGTGGAACTCAGATACGGGAGCAAAGTCAGATGTATGTATAGAGTGTTGTTCCGGCCGACATCGTTCCTCATCTGGCGGATGGCTTCGAGGAACGGCTGGCCCTCGATATCTCCGACAGTACCTCCGACTTCCACGACGACAACGTCGGGCCTCGTCTTCTCAGCGAGTTCCTGTATTCGAGCCTTGATCGCGTTGGTGACGTGAGGGACCGTCTGGATCGTCCCGCCGAGGTAATCGCCTCGTCGCTCTCGCTTGATGACCTCGCCGTAGATCTGCCCCGCAGTCACATTGGACAACGACGTCAGTTCGACATCGACGAATCGCTCGTAATGCCCGAGGTCGAGGTCTGTTTCAGCCCCGTCGACGGTTACGAAGACCTCGCCGTGCTGGTAGGGCGACATCGTGCCTGGATCCACGTTCAGATACGGGTCCAGTTTCATGATGGACACTTTGAGGCCCCGGCTTTTGAGCATTCGCCCGATCGAGGCCACGGTGATGCCCTTGCCCAGGGAACTGACAACTCCCCCGGTTACGAAGATGTACTTCGTCATCTATGTGATTCTCTCGAAGGAATAAAACCGCCCGCGACAGGAGGGCGGATGGTTGTGGGGGCTGAAGAGGGGGTGAGGAGGCCGCTGGCGGATTACCCGCCTTCGGAGAACGGCTTTGGCGGTGCCTGACGAACGGCCGACGATTTCGGCGCCTCACACAGCCCGCGGGCAATAGGCAATCATGCCCGTCGCACGCAGGAAATCAGGTTCGGCCGCGATGGCCGACCGAATCGATTCTAGATACCCCTCTGTGAGGTGTCAAACGAAAACGGAGACAACGGAAGCAGGCGCTGCGATGCATCTTCGGGATCAGGCGCCCCGCAGGGCCGCGTTTGCCTTCTTCACTATCGCATCAACGCGCTCATTGACATCGCCACCGGCGAATTCGGTATAGACGGGCGAGATTGAGATATAGCCATTCTGCACGGCCCACACATCCGTGCCTTCGTGCGCCGAATCGACTGACCTGCCACCCCGTCGCAGGAGCCAGTAGTAAGTCCGGTAACCGCGCTCGATTGCCTCCACCTTGTCTTCCAGAAACCGGGCGGCGACGCGCGTCCTCAGCGCGGTGGTCGGCCCAGCTTTGCCGAGTGGGGGGAAATTCACGTTCAGATAAAGAGGGCTCGGCTCGCGCAACGCGGCCAGGTCCGGGCTGATCGCGGTTATGACCCGGCCGACCACCGGGTGATCGATGTCCCGAAGCCCCTCCGAGGTCGAGACAGCGAGCGTGGGAACGCCGTTCAGATAGGCATGCGCCGCAGCGCCAACGGTGCCCGAGATGATTACGTCTTCGCCTACGTTCGTACCGGGATTGATCCCGCTGATGGCCAGATCGATCTTTCCGGGCACAAGGTGACGCAGGCCAAGCACCGCAGCGTCGCCTGGAGTGCCCTCAACGGCGAACACTTTGACGTCCGGCATTGGCGAAACGAGCTCTTTCGCCCGGATCAGCTCGTTCAGGCTCAGCGCGGGTCCGACGCCGCTGCGGTCGCGGTCTGGCGCCGAAACCACGATGTCGCCAAGCGGTCGGACCGCCCGGACGAGCGCCCAGAGTCCCGGCGCGTGGGCGCCGTCGTCGTTGGTGACCAGGATTCTCATGTAGTCTCCGTGGTTTTCTTCGGGTATCGATATGGCACGTCGCCCTCATCCCAACCCTGGTTCGACAGACTCACCACAGCGTCTCCCATTGGGAGAGGAGAGCCTGTAGCGGTCAGACATCGCGCCCGGTACCCGCGGGCGAAAGTCCGGCGGGTAGGGACATGTTATCGATCAACCGCGCCTTCCCGACGTGCGCCGCCAGGGAGACGAGCGCTAGCCGGTCGACGACCTCAATCTCATTCAGGCTATCGCTGTCCGCCACGCTGACATATTCCATCGAGACAAGCGGCTCTGCCGCCACGGTTTCCTGGATAGCAACCTTGAGAGCTCCCGACCGGCGTTCGCCTCTGCGCCACAGCTGCTCGGCGACGCGCAGTGACCTGTAGAGTACCGCGGCTGCGCGTCGCTGCTCGAGAGTCAGATACCGATTGCGACTGCTGAGCGCAAGGCCATCAGGGGCTCGCACGGTCGGTACGCCGACGATTTCGATCCCGAACCGAAGATCCCTGTTGATGTGCCGGATTATCCGAAGCTGTTGGGCGTCCTTTTCGCCGAAGTAGGCACCGTCAGGACGCACGATCGCAAACAGCTTGGAAACGACGGTAGCGACGCCCTTGAAGTGACCGGGGCGATGCTTGCCTTCCAGTACTTCGCCGATCGGACCCGGATCGACGACCGTCGTGCCGCCGGTTGGATAAATCTCGTCAATGGCGGGGGCAAAGACGAGGTCGGTTCCTGCTTCTTCGGACACTCTGAGGTCGCGGTCGCGAGTCCTCGGGTAGTTTGCGAAGTCCTCACCAGGACCAAATTGAGTCGGGTTGACGAACAGGGACGTGACGACCGTCGAGTTCTCCGCTCTCGCGCGGCGGACCAGGGTAGCGTGCCCGTCGTGCAGCGCGCCCATGGTCGGCACCAAGCCGACGGGCGCCCTCGCGGACGCGCGTGCCGTGCGCATTTCCGCCACCGATTCGATTACTCGCACGCGGTCGCCCTCACCCTAGCCCTCTCCCATCGGGAGAGGGGTGTTTGGCGTCACCCTAGCCCTCTCCTTCGACAGGCTCCGGACGCCGCCTCAAAAGTGGAGGGGGTATTCGGATCACCCAATTTCTCCCGCACCGGGGAAGAGGGAGTCCGGGATCGAGCTTCATTTCGGCTGAAGGCCGGCCTCCCGCGCAAGAGTGTCAAGGATTCCCTGATGCCGGAGACTGGGATGCTTTCGCCCGCGCTCCCATGCGCTGAGATTGTTTTTGGCGACGCCCACGCGGCCGCTCATTTCAAGCTGGGTCATGCGCAGGGTCTCCCGTAGCGTACGGATACGTTCCGGCGTCCAGGCGCCCGGCATCGCCGGTGATATCACAGGCGTCCTGCCGTTGCGCTGGACTCCTGCGCTTCCGGGTACCACCTGGGGCTGATCCGATGGGAGATGGAATGACTCCGCTTCCGAGGGAAACGCCTTCGACTTGACATCGGCCACGTACTTCGAAACGGCCTCCTGAATGATCGTGGCGAGCTCCGCATATCGGCGCGCATGCCTGGGCTTGAAATCCGGCAACAAGCCAAGTAAGTCGTGCCAAACCTGCACTTGTCCATCGCACGCAGGACCGGCGCCGATGCCGATCGTAGGTATTGAAAGTCCGGTTGTAATTGCTCCAGCCACCTCTGCCGGCACCAGCTCCAGGACGATGGCGAAGCATCCGGCGTGCTCGAGCGCTCGGGCGTCATTCAGGAGTTTCGCGGAGGACTTTTCGTCCTTCCCCTGTACACGGTAGCCGCCGATCTGATTGATGGACTGTGGCGTGAAGCCGATGTGGCCCATGACAGCGATGCCCGACTCGGTGAGTTTGCGGACAGTGGTCGCGATCCCGCTTCCACCTTCAAGCTTCACGGCGTGCGCGCCACCCACCTGCATGAGGCGGGCCGCCGAGCGCATAGCCTGCTCTGGGGACTCCTGATAGGTCATGAACGGCATGTCTGCGACGACCATTGCCTTCTGCGTTCCCCGCACGACCGCGGCCGTAGCGAGAACCATGTCATCAAGAGTCACGGGGATCGTTGAGCTATAGCCCAGCACCACATGCCCAAAGCTGTCACCGACAAGGACCAACGGCACGCCCGCCCGCTCGGCGATCGCGGCGGACGTGAAGTCGTACGCGGTAAGCATCGGGATGAGTTCGCCGCGCGTCTTCATCGAGCGGATTTCGTGGGTGGTTACGCGTTTGATCATCGTCGCTCCTTCTTCGCAAGCAGTTCAGAAACAGACGGGACACTGCCGAGGCCGGTCGCGGCTCTGACGCCGTTCAGAATCGCGCGCACTACGGCTTCAGTCGCTGCCGCGCGAAGCCGGTCCTCGTGGACTTCTCCGATCGCGCAGGTGGACAGGGCAAAAACGGTGTCGCCGTCGCCGGACATGTGCACGGGGCGTACGGCAAGCGCGATCGCGTCCTGCCCTGCACCGGCGAGTCGCGTGGCCCCCCGGCGATCGAGCGTGGCGTTCGTAGCAACAACGCCGATCACCGTATTGAATTCCCACGTCCGAAGCCTGGGCGGTTCCTCGATCAGCAGGCGTACCGAGTCCTCGAACGAGCCGTCCGGTCGACGTGGGCCGGCCACGATTTCCCCGTTCGCGGGGTCTACGACGCCGCCGACCGCATTGACGACCATCAGGGCCCCGACGACGACTCCATCGGCCATGCGGACAGAAGAGGTGCCCAGCCCGCCCTTGACTGCCCGCTCTTTCCCGCGCAACTTGGCAACCGTCGCCCCGGTTCCCGCGCCGACGCTGCCCTGAGCGAAATCCGCCGCCGCTGCCTGGCACGCCTGGTAGCCGTCATCCGCGGTCGGCCGAACCTTATGGGTGACCAGGTTCAGATCGAAGATGATTGCAGAAGGGACGATCGGAATGACCGCCCGTCCGACCTTCAGCCCTGCACCGCGCTCTTCGAGGAACCGCACGGCGCCGGTAGCTGCCTCGAGTCCGAACGCGCTTCCGCCGGAGAGCATTACGCCGTTGACGTGCTGGATCGCGGCAAGCGGGTTGAGGAGTTCGGTCTCCCGGCTGCCCGGTGCAGCCCCGCGAACATCAGCGCCGGCGATTGCCGGCGATTCACACAGGATGGCCGTGCACCCGGTGCCAGCGTCTGCCCTGGTGCAATGCCCCACGATGATGCCCGGCACATCCGTGATGCGCCCGGGCGCAAGGCCGATCGTTCCAACCGCCTTCAATGTCACCGCCATCGGCGGCCAGGCACGAAGAACTGGCGGCGGAAGCCGTCTGCGCGGTGCTGGTCAAATAGTCCCGTCAGACCCCCCGGATCGGACGGGGATGTCCGCGGGCGCTCCGCGCCCGGCTCAAGATCCGACTCGCCTCTCCACGCGCCCGGCCGCACGCCAAAGCAGACGGGACCGCTCTCGGAGTAAGCGGTATTGCCACTCACCCTCGTCCCGAGGGGCCCTCATCCGGCCTACGGCCACCTTCTCCCCTGCGGGGCGAAGGGAGAGACCCGGGGCTCAGGTTGAACCTCGAGCGCCCATCGCTCAGGTTGAATGGCGCTTAAAGGGTACACTAGAAGTGGACATTCGTTGACACCGGATCTGAGCGGGCGCGAAAATCTCCTGGCTTGTGACCTCGCGCACGAATCGTTTGCCAGGTCTTCCGGGGATTGTCACCCTCCCTTGGTCCGTCCTTCGACAGGCTCAGGACACGACCGGAGGCGGATAGGCCGCGTCGACGGGCTCAGGCGGGTCTACCGC
>JACQUF010000063.1 GCA_016210435.1 Chloroflexota bacterium | reverse complement strand
GTCTTCGCCTACATCATCTCGCTCAACTTCCGCTGGGAATGTCGTGTCCCGGCGCTGCTGCCGAAGAACGTGAAGCTCTGGACCTGCAACGGCAGCCTGTTGCTCGCCGGGGGGATGATCGGCGCGGTCGGCGCGTGCCTCTTTTTCGGGAACTGGGGACCTCATATCGCCAGAGATATCATCAAGTTCTGCATGGACGGCAACTATGGCAAGGCCCGTGCACTCCAGGAACGCGTCTTTCATGCGGACTTCCTGGGCATGTCATGGGGCAATGCAGCGCTGAAAGCCGGGCTGAATATGCTGGGCTTCGAGGCGACCGTCCCCCGGAAGCCTCAGCTCCCATTGACCGGACCCCAGGAGGAGGAGCTGCGCGCGGCCTTCATTGAGGCCGGGCTGCTTGCGAGCGATGGCGAACCGATCCGTTGACGTTGGGAGCTAGCGCCGCCCGTCGAGCAGTTCCAGCATCAGGTCGGGAAGTCCTACATCGAGCGGAATCCCGGCGACCACCGTAAGGGTGCCCTGGAAATCCGAGAACCACCCTGGTTGCTCGCGCATGACGGTCTCCACAAGTTCGTACATGACCCGGCAGAGGGCGTCTCCCTGCTGCGATTTCCTTCTCCGCGATCTCGGTGAGCGCTACGGCGTGGCAGCGCGAGGCGTGGCAGCGCGACCGGCACAAGATGGCATGCGCGTCACCCTGCGTGGCGCGAGCGTGAAAGTGGGCTAGCCCTCGCGGCCGTACTTCTCCCGCAACGATTCGGCGGCCCGGCACATCGCCGTGAGCTTCAGGTACGCCTCGTCGAAGTTCATCGGGTTCTGCGTGCTGGGTGAAAATCCGCAGTCGGGATTGAGCGTGATGCGCTCAGCCGGCAAGTACTTGAGCGCGGCCTCCACCCGTGAGACAACCGTCTCGGGGTCCTCAACCTTGGAGTCGCAATGGTCGATCACTCCCAGGCCGAGGATTTTTCCTTTTGGGAATCGGGCCAGCACGTCGACCCCATGAGACTGCGGCGCAGCGAATTCCATGGCGAAACGCGTCACGTTGATTTCACCGAGCGCTTCGATGATCGGCTCGTAGCCGCCCTCTGAAAACCTTTGTCGATTGAAATGGGCGTGGCACAGGTGCATCGACGTGGGAACATCGCCCGCGGCGCCGGCCACCGCGTTGACCATCTCGACGCAGAGTGCGATCTCTTTCTCGACGTCCGTGGCCCCGATCCGCCGACGGTGGTCCGGATCTACCAGCATGAGCAGCCACGGCTCATCGATCTGTATGTGGTCGACCCCTGCTCCGGCCAGTGCGCGCATCTCGGCTCTAAGAATCGGCACGCACGCGTCCATGAACTCTTTCCGCGTCGGATAAGCCGATCTTGAGAGCTCGGCGTGCCACATGCGCCAGCCCAGGATGTAGGGCGAGGGGAGCGCGACGATCGTCTTCCGGGTGGTCGCCTTGACCAGGAAACGGGCCGCGTCGACGGCCAGAGGTCCTCTCTGGCGCAGTTTCGACACGACGGCTGGTTCCATGACGACCCTTGAGACGCTGGGTACCGCCTCCATCTTGAAGCCGTCGACGTGCTCGCAGATGACCTTGATATAGCTTTCACGACGCCATTCGCCGTCGGATACGTACGTCAGTCCCGCACGCTCCTGCATCCGTACTGCCGAAGGTATTGCGGAATCGAGAAGGCGGTCGGCTTCCTGCGCGCTTAGCCTCCCGTCGCGCCGGTTCTCGATTACGTCTCTTACCCAGCGCGGCCTCGGCAGGCTTCCTACGACGAACGTCGGAAAGAGTTGGTGGTCGTTCATCGGCGGGATCATATCGCATCAACTCCGGTCGAGGCGGCGTCACCCCCGGCCGCTGGTGAGCGAGCAGGAGGCGCGCCGCCCTACACGCGACCGAAATCGCGACCGATGGAAAACTCTCCGAAGCGCCCCCGCGTTCCGGGGACTATGCAGCCTGGTCGGGCAAAGCTGTCCTGATGGGATGGGCGCCGAAGGCGAGGTTGCCATCACCGGTCAGCGCTTTGGCGCGGCCGCGGCCAGGCGCTTCGGCGGGAAGCCCCCGCGGCCTCGAAAGGACTGACGCCCGAGTTCGATGCCGCCCCTAAGGTCGGCGGCACAATTGAGCTCCTCGGCGTATACGGGCATCGAGACCATCGTGCACGCTACTTCGGGAGAAATCCCGGTAAGGATCACGAGTGCCCCCAGAAGCTGCGTCGACTGAATCGTCGTCAGCAATTGCATTTCGGATCTGCGAAGATCGGCGCTCGGAGGAAGGCCAGATGATTCACGTTGGGACGTCCGGCTACAACTACCCCGAATGGCGCGGGTCTTTCTACCCCGCCGAAATGCCCGCGACCGAGATGCTGGCCTACTATTCGGCGCGCTTCGACACAGTCGAGATCAACTACACCTTCTACCGGCTTCCATCGGAAGAAGTCCTGGCTGACCGGGCCCGAGGGACTCCTGACAAGCCGCGTTGCGCGGTGAAGGAGAAGGTTGAAGCAGGCGAGATCGACGAAGGAGCGTACCGCCGGTACGTCAGGCTGGCCAGACGAGGAATGGTGTCCTGAGAAGAAGTAGAAAATCGAATCTGTCTATAGTCTGTGACCATGGTAAATTAAAACCATGGAGTCAATCGCGATATCAAAGTTCAAGGCTACCTGTCTTGCAGTCCTCGAAAAGGTGCGCCGCACCGGTCAGCCGGTCCTGCTCACCAGGCGCGGCGAGCCCATCGCAGAGATCGTGCCGGCCTCGCGGCCAGCAAACGGCAAGCGACGGCTGGGCATGTTCGCCGAGAGCGGACGGGTCGTGGGCGACATCGTGACCCCAGCAACCGAAGAGGCGGAGTGGGAGAGCCTTAGCCGGTGAAGCTGCTCCTGGACACTCACATCTGGATCTGGAGCCTGCTCGAACCTGGACGATTGTCGCGGCGAGTCGCGCGCAGGCTGGAGGATCCCGCCAACGAACTCTGGCTCTCGCCAATCAGCGTCTGGGAGACGTTGCTGTTAGCGGAGAGGGGGCGGATCCGGCTCGAGGTTCCTCCCACCCGCTGGGTCGAGGCCGTAATGCGTGCCTTCCCAATCCGAGACGCAACCCTGACGCGCGAAGTTGCCACGGCGAGCAGGACGGTGGACCTCCCTCATCAGGATCCCGCGGACCGCTTTATCGCCGCGAGCGCGATCGTCTATGAGCTCACCCTGGTGACTGCCGACGAGCGGCTTCTCCGATCGAAGAAATACCGGAAGATATCGAACGCGGATCAGCCGTAGGCTTCACATCAAGGAGCCTGAGCTGCCAGCCTTGCGTTTACCCGGGCAGAGAATGACTTGGGATGGTTTTGGAATCCAAAGAGCCGGTGCGGTTGAAGGACGGCCCTGCCACGCGGAAAATGACCGCGCCGATGGAAATTCCCGACCGCGTCGACCAGATCACTGCCGAGTGGCTGACGGCCGCGCTCCGCGAGGGCGGCTCTCTTGGGCCGGGCCGAGTGCGATCCTTTCAGATCGACGAAATCGGTCTTAGCACAGGCCTTACTACCGTCATCGCGCGCCTGATACCGGAGTACGAAGGCGCGCCGCTCGAGGTTCCTCGCACGCTGATCGCGAAGCTGCCTCCCCAGGACGAGGTCACAAGGGCCCTTGGGACCAGCTTGAGGCTGTACGAGAGGGAGACGCGCTTTTTCCAGGAACTGGCCCCGCGCGCCGGGATCGGCTCTCCAGCGCTCTACTACGGCGCGACGAGCGACGATGGGAGCTCATACATCTTGCTTCTCGAGGACATGGGGCGGGTCGGGACCCGAGAGGGGCTCCGGGAACTCACTCACGACGAGGCGCGGGCAGGCGTCGTCGCCCTCGCGAGGATGCACGCCAGGTGGTGGGAGAATCCAGAGCTCAATCGCTTCACGTGGTTGACCGCAGCTACGGGCCGGGCGGTGAATCTCGCCATCCAGAAGAAGTACAACCAGGCCTGGCCTGGAGTCGCCGAGCGATTCAAGGGCCGGTTTCCCGCAGATATAGAGCAGATCGGGAACCGTTTCGGGCCGGCTCTCGGCAGGTTTCTGGAAACCTACACTAGGCCGCCGCTCACATTGATCCACGGCACACCGTATCCCGAAAACGTGTTCTTCAGGCGGCGCAACGGCAACGTCGACGTCGTGCTGATCAGCTGGCAAGTCGTCGCCAGGCGGCCGGGCGCGTGGGACATCGCCTGGTTCATCGCGTACGGCCTGCCAACCGAGAGGCGACGCGAGCACGAGGATAGCCTGCTCCGCCTCTACCACTCCCAACTCAAGGAAGGCGGGGTTCCCGACTATTCGTTGGACCGTCTCGTCGAGGACTACCGGGCCGGGATCTTGCGGGTGCTGATGGCCTTCGTAATCGCCGAAGACAACCTCGATTTCTCGTTCCCCGGGGCTGGCGAGATCCCCAACCGGTGGCTGGAGCGGACCGCCGCGCTGACCGACTGGAACTGCGCCGAACTTATTCCTGCCTGACGCCATAGTCGAGCTGGCCTCAAACTTCACGGAGCGCGATTCCACGCTCCTTCAACATATCCTCGAAATGGCGACTCGGTTCCATTCAAGTTTGAGTGGGCCGAAGTGACGCATTCATGGCGACGGAGCAGCTGCAGGACCTCCCGGCGTCCGATCTCATCGAAATAGCGCTTGATGAGCGCGCGTCAGAGTCGCCATCATGGGCCGGTGTATGGCCGGATTCCGAACATTGCTATATGGCGGATGACGGCGTAATGTCCGTTCGGGTTTTCGCAGAGGGGCTTGTTAGCTCCTGAAACGACCGGTAGGGAAGTGCAGGAAGAGCCGCCATTTAGCGACGTTGTCAACCGTGTAGTCCACCTGGAGCGCGGCTGTCTGTTCGCTCCCGAAGGACCAGGACTGGGGATCGAGCTCAACGAGGCCGGATTGAAGAAACACCCACAGTCGAAGGGCGGCGCGAGAACGCAACTTCGTGCGGATGGATCGGTGGGGATCAGATGGAAACGTCCGGAGCCGGTCGTCAAAACGGCCGGTCAGAACAAGGAGGGTCCGTGACGCTGAAACTCGGGATCGTGGGCG
>JACQUF010000056.1 GCA_016210435.1 Chloroflexota bacterium | reverse complement strand
GGTCCCATGTACTCGATGTAGAGGGGCGAGCCCAATCCGCTTTGCAGCTTCTCCACGATGCCGTCGCGGTCGATGGCGTAGGAGAGGGCCCAACGGACGAGGCGTGCCTGCTCCATGTCGCTCATGCCCTGCGGGTTGTCAGTATCGGTGTAGGGCGCTTTGTCGCCCCATGGATTCCCGATCCACGGGTAGTCCTGTGCGTACACGACGCTCTTCCAGGGCTCCAGCGCGGCCCCCGTCCTCGGGTGGGTCACCTCCCAGAGATTGCCGGGCCAGATCACAGAGGCGTTCTCGGTGTCGCGCTCCGACTGCGTGGGCAAAAAGTCCAGGCCCTTGCTCCGAAGCTCCTTCACCTTGGCGAAGTCCATCTCGGCGAACTGGACCTGGCCGGTCTCCAGCATGGCTATGCGGCTCGTGATCTCCGGCACCTGCAGGACGGTGAACTTCGCCACCCCTGCCGTCTTTGACCAGTGGTTCGGGACTGCTTCGACGGTGCCGCGTTCGTTGGGTACCCATTGGCCGATCACGAACGAGCCGGTCCCGATCGGGACGAGCTTGACCGCGTCCGCGCCAAGCTGCTCGTATGCTGCCTTGCTCATGATCGCCAGGTCGGCATCCTGAATAACGAACTCGCTGAGCGGAAAGCCCCATACGATTTGCGTGACGAGTGGCGCTTCGACGGTGGTCGCGTCGACGGCCCTTGCTTCCTTGAACGTCGCGCCGAACTGCGCGCCGAGGCCGGACCTGATCTGGAGGTTGACTCCGGCATTCTGACGGTTCATGTTCCAGGCCACGTCTGCGGCCGTCAGCTCGCCGAAGTCCTTGCCCGCAAGCTGGGGCGGCGTGTTGAACTTGACGCCCTTTTTGAGCTTGAGTGTCAGCGTGAGGCCGTCGGCAGACACCTGCCAGGAGTCCGCCACATTAGGCGCCATCGGGTTGAGGTTCGAGTACACGAAGAGGGACTCCGTGATCCCCAACTGCTCCGGGTCCGGCGTTGAGGCATAGGGCGAGATGGGAGGATCGCCGAAAAGCTCTCGGACCTGGGCCATCGCCAGCCTCGCCTCGCCGGACGGTTGCCCCACGGTCTTCGTTGGGGCGGCAACGGTCGTTGCGGTAGCCCCGGCGACTCGTGTGGCGGTGGCGGTCGCGGGCGCCGCGGCCGCCGGAGTTGCCGTTGGCGCTTCTCCTCCCCCGCAGGCAAAGACGACGGCGGGCGTCGCCAGCAAGGACAAGAGGAACGAGAATCTCGCTATGAGGCGCCTCGACACCATGGCTATCCACCTCCGTTACCGGGAATGTCGGCGTGCAGCTAGCCGGAAACCGCCGGCAGTCCCGTCCCTCACGAACACCCGATAGCCCGAAAGTCAGCGGACACCAACTGTCACCGGTGGTTGTGAGGATGACATGAGGATCGAGCCCGGCGGCGTGAGGGTTCCGTGAAGGCCACGGCGCCCGTTGATCGTGGCCTTCACGCTCACCGCGCGCTGTCGGTTACATTGAACCGCCAGCGCACCGTCTTGAGGGGTTCCACCGAGTCGTTGCTCCGGATATCGATCGCGAACGTGTGGGGCCCGCCCATCCCTTTGTGCATTCCCATCAGTAGCGGGAGCTCGACCGCGCGCCGTTCGCCGGGCTGGAGGGTGGTCGAACCGACCACCACCTGTGGCGGTCAACACCCGTCCTCGACCCGAAGCTGCGGCGTCCCCGCCAGAACCAGCGGCTGGTCCCCTGCGTTCCACAGCGTGAAGTGTTCGTAGAGAGGCGAGTCGTAGGGCACGGGACCGATATTCACCGCTTCCTTGTCGACGCGGAGCCACGGACCGCCCGATCTGGTAGCAGGGGGTTCCACCACGTTGAAACGCACGTTGACCGTGGTCAACGGCCGTTCCGGGTCATCGCTGGCGAGTTGGATCCGGTACGCGTGGGGCCCGGATTCGGTGTGTGGCCCGAACACGACGGGCAATTCGGCGACCTTCTGAGCGGGGACCTGCGCGGACGTCGACGGCAGGGAGACGGTCCCACAGCCGTCCACGACCTCCGTACTGGTGACCGCGACACTGAGAAGACTCGTGCCAAAGTTGGCGACAACCATGGACTCGAATGCCTGGCTGTCGGCCGCGATGTTTCCGAGGTCGGCCTCGACCTT
Organism: Chloroflexota bacterium; assembly: GCA_016210435.1. Lineage (GTDB taxonomy): Bacteria > Chloroflexota > Dehalococcoidia > Lucifugimonadales > Lucifugimonadaceae > VGZT01. Next base: position 648 of record JACQUF010000056.1, on the reverse strand, counting down.
GTCGAGCGCCATTGAAGGCCTGGCGGGTGCCGCCGGTACCAGGCCTTCGATCGGCTGCGACGCTGTGGGCTACGCGCAGGCGACCAGCAAAGCGGCCGCAAGCACGGCGCCAGCAAGAACGATCAACCGCAGCAAATCTTCGATGGCTCCCCGCCTTGCAAAGTGCGCACAGGCACCGCGGAATGGTGCGGCTGGCGGCGTGAGGATGTCGCGAGCGTCGTTACCGCCCGCATGAGAGATTCGTGAAACTTCATCACGACTTCCTCATGCGCCTGGGGGTAGAACATATGAGCCGCCACTGCATCACGACGCCACAGAGGCCCATCCACTTCAAGTCAACCTACGCGGTCGAGCCAGTCAAGGGCTGGTCCATGGACCCGGGATTTAGATTGACCGACGGCAAGTTGCTCGAGGCGGCCTTCCTGGAGCGGCCGAACCGGTTCCTCGTGCGTTGCCGCCTCGTCAACGGCCGGAGAGTCGACGCGTTCCTGCCGAATCCCGGACGGCTTCACGAGCTGCTGCTTCCTGGCGCGCGAATATGGGTACGGGAAAACGCTGCCCCTGCCAGAGCATCGTCAGTACCGGCCCGCACGCTTTTCACTGCCCTCGCGGCTGAACGAGACGGCCGCCCGATCTGCCTCGATACGC
>JACQUF010000054.1 GCA_016210435.1 Chloroflexota bacterium | reverse complement strand
CCCCACACCGCGGCGCCGAGCCGCTTTCTGATCTCGGCTTCCAGGGGCGCGTTCAACCCCTCCGCGTGGGCGCGGCCCGCCGCCCTGGCGATCAGCCTCAGGTGAATGCCGTCGGGCCGGGCGTAGATCCCAAGGTAGGGGTTCTGGCGGCCGAATAGGTCCGTGAGCAGTTCGTCGATCCCGCCCTCGGTAATCCCGAACGTCTTGATCGTACGCGTGACTACGACTCCCGCGCCGGCGATCTGTGCGAACCGCGGGCCAACGTGCTGCTCCCACATGATCTGCAGCTCGCGCGGCGGCCCAGGGAGTATCACGATGTGCCGGCCCTCCCGTTCGACCCACCAGCCGGGCGCCGTTCCGGTAGGGTTCGGCACGCTCCGCGCGGATGGGATGAGCGTCGCCTGCTTGACATTCGTCCCGGGCATCGCGATGCCGCGCTGCTTGAAAACCCCTTCCAGCCACTGGAGCAGCTCAGGATCGACTCGCATCTCCTCGCGCATGACCTTTGCGACAGCCTCGCGTGTGAGGTCGTCGGAGGTAGGGCCCAGGCCGCCGGTGGAGATCACGACGTCGGAACGCGAGAGCGCCCGTTCGAAGGTCTCGACGAGGTGCCCGAGGTCGTCTCCAACCTGCGAAGTCCAGCGGGGCGTGATGCCGACTTCGACGAGGCGCTGGGCGAGATACGACGAGTTGGTGTCCACGATCTCGCCCATGAGCAGCTCGTGGCCGACCGAAATCAGTTCACCGTACATGCGAATGGTTCACCTCGGCCTCGTCCCTTGCCGAATCGGGGCCCGCCCTCCGCCGATGGGTTGGACATCGCCCTCACCCCAACCCTCTCCCGAGGGAGAGGGGATCTAACCGGTCACCCTGACCTCTGCCAAGAGCAACTTCTCGTCGTCGAGCGCCGAGGAGTAAAAGTGAGAGGCGGCTCGGGCCGTGGCGGGAATTCTATCCCTGGGGCGGGTAGGAGTCGCTTACTTCTCTGGCGCCAGCGGCACAAGGGAGCCTTCATCGAAGAGGGCCCTCACCTTCTTGCCCCATTCGGCTTCGACGCGGGCGACGGTAGGCTGCTCGTTGGCAAGCACGTACATCTCGGTGCCCGCCGGGGTGAGATCGCCGAGGGTCAGCGTGGTCATCGTCACCTCGGTGATCCCACGGGGGTTGACCGTTTCGATGCGCACCGTGATGTAGGGCGCGTTCAGGTCCAGTCCGTACGCCTCGTGCTTGGCTTCTTCGATCGTGCGGGCCACCTTCTCGACGCCGGTGAACTTCGGCGACGCCAGCACCTTGAGCAGGGGGTTGATGAACTTCTCCTTGTCCACCTGTTTGGGCCCCACACAAGGGTTGCCTTCGATTGGCAGATTACAGAGGAACCACTGCTCTTTTTCATCGTCGAACCCGACCCCGCGGACGACGTCGTTGTTCAGGTAGAACAGCACTTCATGGGCCTTGCCGGTGTCGAACGTGTAATACCACTGCGGGAGCGGCGGTTCTGCGACGAGCCGGGTCAGGACTTCCCCCCAGGACGAGTCGACGAGCACGAGCTGCTCGTAGCCTTCCATCTGGGCGTAGTGCGCACCGCCATCGGGCGTCGGCCTGCCAAGGCGCAATGTGCGGGAACTGCCGTCGCGGAGGATCATGCTGACTTCGGCGGACGGCCGGTCCAGCCCGTAATCGGCCGGGTTGTCGAATGACTGCCGGAGCACGCGCTGGGTCTTGGGGCCGCCAAGCAGGAAGGTGATGCCGCCCCAGCGGTCGAAGTTCACCGGGATGCCGGCGGGCTCATCGAAATACCAGACGCTCTGCCTGCGGTCCGGCTCACCTTCGAACGTCGCCGTAAAGGCCTCTTCACCAGACGGCGTCTTGATCCTGATCTTTCGAATGTCGTCTGGTGAGAGCGTGTAGAAGAAGGGAAGGTCCTGCTCCTTCGCGCTGCCGATCGGCGGGTTCTTCACGAACCATGACACCGCGATCCCCAGGAAGGAGGCGACGATAACCATCACAAGCGAAATGCGCAGGCTCAAGCGTCAGCGCCTCCGCCACCACATTACTACGCCCGTTGCGCCGATGAGCACCGGCATCAGAAGCCAGCCGGTCCAACGCACGAAATCGCGCTCCCGGGTCGTGAGCACGAGCTCTCGGAAGACCTTTGTCTTCGGCCGGATCGAGATCAGTTCGTAGTCCTTTGCAAGCCAGTTCACCGAGTTCGCAATCAGGTCGCCGTTCTTGGCGGACGAGAAGAAGCTGTTGCTGGCAAAATCGGTATCGCCCACGATCACCATGTTCGTCTTGACCAGCGTCCCATCGTTCCGCTTGACAGGCTGCAGGCCGATCGGCGCGACCGCCTCGACCGCAACTGCGACTGGCAGGGGACCCTGAACATCCTTGTTCACGTCGAACCCGATGCTCTCCGGGTCCGACTCTTCCCAGCTGTTCAAAGTGGTCGTCGCCAGGATCTCCAGATCGATAGTCGGCTGGCCATCTTCGGTCAGAGGGACGGTGTCCTCCGTGATCGTTCGACCAATGAACGCGGTCCCCGGCATGTAGGTGACGTCGATCGGTGCGGTTATGCGGTGCGTGGGCGAGAACTGCTGGTTCGATCGCTTGACCTGCAGGAACAGCGGATTGGGCGCGACGTAGCTTGCGGTGTCCACCAGTTGGTGCTGGCCTACCGTGATCCCGTAGACGCCGACAACTTCAAGGAACGAAGGCGGCGGATTCGGTTCCAGCATGAAGAGCGCGTTGCCGCCCTTTCTCAGGTATTCGACCAGGATGGCCGCTTCGCCTTCCAGCAGATCTGACTGTGGACCGGCGAAGACCAGGGCGGCCGGCAGCGACTGCTCCGGGTCGTCGCTCGCCCGGGTCGGGTCGGCTTCGTCGGAGAACACCGCTGGCCCGATCTCCTGAAGCGTCACGGATGCGACCGAATAGTTGTCTCGCAGCAGGGCTTCCGCGGCGCGCGAGAACCCCTTGGTGTTCTCCTCGAAGTTCGTGACCTCGCGTTCACCGTGGCCGGTGACAAAGAGGACCTGCTTCTGGCGGACGCGGTTGACCACGAGCAGTCCGGTCGTGATGTTCTGTTCGTCGAAAACGGACGTCGTCTGGCGTGGGCTCAGCCCTGTGACGACCTCGATCCGGCGGCTGTCCATGCCTTCGAGCGCGATCGAGGGGTGTTGCGTGACGCCGTAGGAGGAGGCGACGTTTGGCTCGAACTCCGGGTCAACGCGGCGGAAGTCGAACTTGCCCTGCGAACGCCGCTTGAACTCGCTCAGCAGGTCCTGGGTCTTCTGCCAGGCGGCCTGTTCCTCGGGACGCTGGGTAACGAAGAAGACCGTCGCCCGCACCGGCTCGCTCATGTTGTCGAGGACGGCGCGCGCCTGTTCGGATAGCAGGAACTGTTTGGTCGCCGTCGTGTCGATCCTGACCCATCCCGGAGGGCTCGGACGCCCGGTGAGGAACCAGAGGAAGAAATTGACGACGATCGCAACCGCCAGGAACGCCAGGACGATGAGCACGGTGTTGAAACCGTACTTGCCGCGGCGACCGAGCAGCACACGGCCGATCTTTCGCCAGGAGATGCTGGCATCCACTAGCAGGATGGCCGCCCCGATCCCCATGACGATCAGCGCAGACCCCGCAAGATCGCGCACGAAGATCCAGAGGATGGCGCCGAAGAAGAAAGCGCCTCCGCCGGCGATCAGCAGGAACTGACGGACAGAAGTGACGTTGCTGCGAAGCTGCTGCATAAAGGAGAGCTTGCCCGTCGGCCGCCCTCGCCCCGGGCGACTCCGGGAAAGCCGGCTGTCAGTTGCCATGGAGTGTTAGCGCCACCTCCGGATTTCGAGCGCCATCACCGTGAGAAACAGGAAAACCACGGTGACGGATATGTAGTAAGCGATGTCGCCCGCAGAGACGATCCCCCGTGCGAAGTCGGCGAAGTGGCCGCCCTCGGCCAGGCCAAAACTCCTGGGATCGGAGGTCGAGAACGAGCTCCCGAGCTGGAACCCGTCGACCACCTGAGCCGCGATCCCCGTCACGCGCTGGCTGACGAAGTCGATAACGGTGAACGCGGTAAGGATGCCCGCGCCAACCACCAGGGCGACCAACTGGTTGGGCGTTACCGCGGAGGCGAGAAGGCCCACCGCAAGGGTCGCCGCGCCGTACAGGAGGAGACCCAGGTAGCCAGTCAGGATCGGACCGAGGTCCGGCACCCCGTAGACGAACAGGACAACCACGTAGTAAAGCGTCCCTGCAAGCATGATTGTGAGCATCGCGAACGCGGCGATGAACTTGCCCAGGACGACCTCGATCTCCCGCAGCGGCGACGTCAACAGGAGTTCCAGGGTGCCGAGCTTCTGTTCCTCCGAGAGGAGACGCATCGTGAGGGCGGGGGAGAGGAAGATCATGAAAAAGATCGCGCCCGCTGCGAACCCCCGGACGTTCGCTTCAGAGAACGCATCCGACACCGACGCCACGAAGAAGAAGCCCGTGATCGCCAGGAAGGCCGCGGCCACGATGTAGGCCATCGGCGTCGAGAAGTAGATGCGAATCTCTTTGAGCGCGATATATCGAATGTTGAGAAGGGCTGTCCGCATGTCCTAGTTCCCGAGGTCTTCTTTGGTAGTGAGCTGGAGGAAGATCTCCTCGAGGGTCATGGGGAGCGGGTGGAGGTTCACGAGGCCCCAGCCCTTGCTGACGACCGTCTTTGCAACGGTCTCGACCGCCCTGGCGCCGGGCTTCGCGTCGACGATGAAAGTCAGAGCGCCGTCCATGCTCACCCGGCGTGCTTCTGCGGAGTTGTCGTTGCGCACATCGATCACGATGGGCAAAGCCCTCAGGGCAGCCACGACTTCCCGCGATTCCGGCCCGCGCACGGCGAGTTGGACGCGTTCGGTGTGCTGCAGCTTGTCGGAAAGGTTTCTGGGCTCATCGTCGGCGACGATGCGGCCATCGTGAATGACCAGGACCCGCTTACAGATCGCGCTCACTTCGGGGAGGATGTGCGAACTCAGGATCAGCGTGTGGTCGCCGGCCAGCTCCGAGATCAGGCTCCTCGTCTCTACCACCTGGATCGGATCGATACCGATGGTCGGCTCGTCGAGCACGAGCACCTCGGGTTCGTGAAGGATCGCCTGCGCGATGCCTACCCTCTGACGGTAGCCCTTGGACAGCTTCTGGATGTGTGTGAACTGGTAATCACCCAGCTTCACGCGGTCGATCACTTCCGGGAGACGCTTCTTGATCCGCTCGTCGTTCATGCCGCGGATGCGGCCCATGAAGACCAAGTAATCGGTGACCGTCATGTCCAGATAGAGCGGGACCGTTTCGGGCAGATATCCGATGTGCCTGCGGGCTTCGAGGGAGTGGTCGACTACGTCGTATCCGGCGATGCTTGCTGTCCCCTCGGTGGGCGGTGTGAAACCGGTCAGCACCCTCATGGTGGTGGTCTTGCCGGCGCCGTTGGGCCCGAGGAACCCGACGATCTCGCCCTTCTGAATGTCGACGGACACGTCGATGACGGCCGGGAAATCGCCGTACATCTTCGTCATGTGTTCGAGCTTGATCATGCTCAGGGCTTTCTGACCCTCCTCCTAAGGCGCGCCAGGATAGCGAATCGATCGCGTACAGACTTGCAATACGCTCGCCGCCCCGGAACGGGATTCACGGTCTACAAAAGATGCATCTTATCAGGCGGCCGGGGCCGGTCTGGCCATCGGTTGTAGAATCGAGACAGGTTTGGCGGGGCAGGATGCGACTGATGCTTCCCAGAGAGTTCATCTACATGGACCACGCTGCGACGACGCCGTTGCGGCGTGAGGCGCTTGAGGCGATGCTGCCGTACTTCTCGGAGAAGTTCGGCAACCCCTCCAGCCTTTACGCGCTCGCCGAGGAGAGCCGTAACGCGGTAGAGGACGCGCGCGAGCGCGTGGCGCGGGTCCTCAGCTGCCGCGCAAGCGAGATCGTATTCACGAGCGGCGGCAGCGAGTCCGACAACACGGCGATCAAAGGAGTCGCGGCAGCCCTCCGGGGTAACGGCAACCACATCATCACGTCGGCGATCGAGCACCACGCGGTCATGCACGCTTGCGAGCAACTCGAGCAAACGGGATTCTCGGTGACCTGCCTCCCAGTCAGCAAGGATGGCCTCGTCGATCCTGCGGCAGTTGAAGCTGCGGTCACCGACCGGACGGTCCTCGTAACGATCATGTACGCCAACAACGAGGTTGGCTCGGTCAACGACATCGGCGAGATTGCGCGGCGCGCCCGACGCAGGGCCGCAGAGATGTCAAGGACCATCATCGTGCACACCGACGCGGTCCAGGCGGCGGGGTGGCTGAACCTCGATGTCCGTGCGCTCGACGTCGATCTCATGAGCCTTTCCGGGCACAAGTTCTATGGCCCAAAGGGCGCGGGCGTCCTGTACGTCAAACGCGGGACGCCGCTCGTGCCGCTGGTGGCGGGCGGGGGGCAGGAGCGGGACCGCCGTTCCGGCACCGAGAACGTCCCCGGAATCGTCGGGCTGTGCGTGGCCCTCGAACTGGCCGACCAGGAACGGGAGGACGCCGCGGGGCGGTGCAGGCGGCTGCGGGACATGCTCATCGAATCGATCATGGAACAGGTGCCGGGTGCGCACCTCAATGGCGGGCAGAAGCACCGCCTGCCCAACAACGTGAACATTTCATTTGAAGGCATTCAGGCCGAGCCGCTGCTCATCGGTCTCGACCAGCGCGGAATCTGCGCCTCGCGCGGCAGCGCCTGCAGCTCGGCTTCCGTCGAGCCCTCGCACGTCCTCCTAGCGCTCGGCCTGGACGCCGACCTTGCGACCGGCAGCCTGCGGCTCACTCTAGGGCACGAAACGACTGAAGAAGAGGTGCGCGCAGTGATCTCGACGCTGCCGGACGTCGTTAAACAGTTGAGGGCCATGCCCACCCTAGCGGCTGGCGATTAGTCTTTTTTAACGGAGACCGCTGAGAGATGACCCAAGGTACCCAGGCAATGACCGAACGCGCCGCTGCCGCCTCCCGCCCGGGCCCGGCCGCCCCGCGCCTGACGCTAGCCGAAGAAACCGCTCTTGCGCATGCCCGCGCGGAACGCCAGCTCTACGGGCGGTGGGCAAAGAAAGACCTCGAGTTCGCGGTCGCCGGAAGCGAGCACATCGGCGACGAAACGCGCGTCCGGATCACGTACCGGCCTGCGGGGGTTTTCCGAGGCAGGCCGGGCGAGGAAGTGATCACGATCGACAAGGTCGGGGCCGTCGCCGGGCGCGAGACCTTGCATCCCCCGCGGGAAGCCTTCCCGTGGGTCCTCGCGTCGCTCGCCGCGCTTTCTGTGATCGCAGCCGCGGTCCTGATCCCGTTGATCGTGTTCGAGCCGTTGCAGACGGGCGACCCGCTGTACGTGCCCGGCCGCATCCTGTGGATGCGCGTGACCGAGCCCAACATCGTGCCAGAGGTCCAGTTCCAGAACCTCGATATCAACGGCAACCTGAGCAATTTCCGGATTGCGCCATCCGCGCCTGGCCTGCGCCTTGCCGTCATGACCGTGACATTGATCAACAAGCAGTCCCATGACGTAGTCGTCGTGGTCGACGCGGACGCGGCCGAGGCGCTCACCCGGGACGGAAAGACCCTTGATCCCATCAACACCGTCGAACGGAGCGGGGGAATCGAGCGGGTGGACGGCCGGTACGTTTACGCCGGTTTCGTGCCGCTCTGGGACACGGTTTCGCTCGGATCGGACCAGCAGGTCCAGGGGATGTTGGTCTTCGAGGTAGCGCCCGGGACAAACTTCAAGGAATTCCGCTGGAACGCGACCGACTCCATGATCGTCCGCTTCCCCGACTAGGAAGTAACGACGCTGGGCTATCAGAATTAGGCCAGCGTACGGGATAGAATCCGTGCGCATGGCCAAGCCCCTCACGCTCTCACCCGGCCGCCGCCAGTACCTGGAGCTGAAGCGCGAGCATCACGACGCGTTGCTCCTGGTGCGCATGGGCGACTTCTTCGAGGCGTTCGATGAAGACGCCCGGACGCTCGCGCGGGTCCTCGATATCACGCTCACTTCGCGTGACGTCGGCGGGGGAGTGCGGGCGCCGCTCGCGGGCATCCCTCACCACGCGATAGAGGCCTACCTCGGCCGCCTGGTTGCGGCGGGTCTGAAGGTCGCCGTCGCGGAGCAGACCAGCGACCCCGCGGCTTCGAAGGGGCTGGTTGACCGTGCGATCGTGCGCATCCTGACGCCCGGCACGGTGCTCGAGCCCGGCCTGCTCGACGAAAGGCGAAACAACTATCTCGCTGCTGTGGTCGCCTCCGACGGGACGGCAGGGATCGCCTATGTGGACATAACGACGAGCGAGTTCGTCGCGGGCGAGCTTCCAGGGGACGCAGTAAGGGACGAACTCGACAGGATCGGTCCGGCCGAGGTGCTGGCAGGTCGCGGGGCGGAGGAGCTGATCTCCGTTTCAGGGGCGCCCTGGACGGTCCGCCAGTTGCCGCCGGGGCGGCAGGACGCGCGGCTCGCCGCGGACGCGCTCAAGCGTCACTTCGGATTGGCCTCGCTGGCGCGCTTCGGTGTCGATGACCGGCCGCTGGCCGTAATTGCCGCCGCCGCCGTCCTCGACTTTCTCACTGAGACCCAGCGCGGCAACCTTCCCCAGATCACGAGCTTGCGCCCCCTTGCGCCGGGCGATCACATGGTTCTCGACCGGAGGGCACTGCGGGACCTGGAGATACTGGAACCTCTGAGCGGCAAGAAGGATGCGCCTACCCTGCTGGGTTCCATCGACAGGACGCGCGCGCCGATGGGAAACCGGCTGATCCGCTCGTGGGTCGTGCGGCCACTCCTGAAGATCGAGCATCTGCGGGCGCGCCAGGCCGGGGTTCGCTTCTTCTTCGATAGCACGCCCGCGAGGCTCGCCGTGCGGGACTCGCTCGGCAAGGTCCCAGACCTCGAGCGGCTCATCAACCGGGTCCGGGCCTTTTCCGCCACGCCGCGCGACCTGCTCGGCCTAGCGCGCGGCCTCCAACAGGTGCCCGTGGTCCGCGCCGCGCTATCCATTGGCTCGCCGCCAGAGCGGTACGGGTCGCCGCAGTGGCTAAATTCCGGACCCTTGCGCGAGTGCCCGGACGTCGCCGGACTGATCCAAGCCGCAATCGACGAGGACGCTCCGGCAGATGTAGGGGATGGCCAGGCCATGAGAAAGGGCTTCGACCCCGAGCTGGACGAGGTCAGGGAGCTCGCCGCGGACGCGCACTCTCAGATTGCGGCAATCGAAGAAGAGGCGCGGGCCCGCTCGGGCATCAAGACCCTCAAAGTCGGCTACAACCGGGTTTTCGGTTATTACATCGAGGTATCCAGGAGCAACGCGGGAAGCATGCCGCCAGACTTCGAGCGGCGGCAGACGCTGGTAAACGGGGAACGCTTCGTGACGCCGCGGCTCAAGGAGTACGAGTCCAGGGTGCTGAACGCGCGCGAGCGGCTGTCGGAGCTGGAGCGTTCGGTATTCCGGCGCGTGTGCACTCAGATAGCCGCGCAGGCTGAGGCCGTCATGGCGAGCGCCCGCGCCCTTGCCGAAATCGACGCGCTCGCCGCGCTCGCCGATATCGCCGCTTCCGAAGGCTGGGTCATGCCCGAGCTCGACGAAGGCGATGCGCTTGAGATCAAGGCGGGCCGTCACCCTGTCGTTGAGCGCGCGCTCGGCCCGGGCCGGTTCGTCCCGAACGACGTCAGCCTTTCGTGCGCGAGCACACAACTCGCGATCATCACCGGGCCTAACATGTCTGGAAAATCGACTTACATCCGGCAGGTCGCGGTACTCGTGCTGCTCGCCCAGATGGGGAGCTATCTGCCCGCAGAATCGGCCCACATCGGCGTCGTCGACCGGATCTTCACGCGTTGCGGGTCAACCGACGAGATCGCACGCGGGAGGTCGACATTCCTCGTGGAGATGGAAGAGACCGCCACGATTCTCCACCAGGCTTCCCGGCGTTCGCTGGTTGTGCTCGACGAGATAGGGCGAGGGACCAGCACGTACGACGGCCTGGCAATCGCCAAAGCGGTCGCCGAACACATCCACTCAAGCCCGAGGCTGGGCTGCAAGACGCTTTTCGCCACGCATTACCACGAGATGACCGGGCTGGCCGCCTACCTGCCGCGTGCGGTGAACTATCAGGTGGCGGTCTCAGAAGAAGACGGAGACGTCGTGTTCCTGCACAGGATCCTGCCGGGCAGCGCCGACAGAAGCTATGGCGTCCACGTGGGACGGCTGGCGGGGCTGCCCAACCCGGTCATCAATCGCGCCTGGGAGCTGCTGGAACAGCTCGAGAAGGGCTCGACGGGCCCCGCCTCAGGCGGGTCGAACGGGACCCGGAATTCGCGCAGACCGCGAAGCGTGCTAAAGGACGCGCCTGCCATGCAGCTGTCCCTGATCTCACCTGGCGCGGAAGCGATCGGCGAACTCATCCAGATCGACCTGTCATCGCTGACCCCGATCCAGGCGCTCAACAAGCTATACGAGCTGCAGGAAAAGGCCCGGCGGGACCAACAAGCGGATGCCGCGCGCTAGCGGCGAGGCCGTCTAAGACACGTCCGCATGACGATGCGCACGCTTTGATCGACGTCATCGCCCTCGGCCTCGGAGGCCTTGTCGTCGGCGCGGTGGCAAATGTTCCCGTGGAGCGCCTTCCCCCGCTCATCCTTTTGGGGGACGAAAAAGCCGCGGAGACCCGGAGGCCGCGCCCTGCAAGGGGTTCAAGCCCGGAAACGAAGCCCTGGGCAAGGCGCGTTTTCCTGGCAATCGCCACCGGTTTGTTGTTCGCGCTTGCCGCATACCGATTCGAGGGAGAGCCGCTGCGCACGAGCACTACGGCGGCATTTTCGGCGGTTTTCCTCTCGCTTGCAGTGATCGACTTTGAGAACCAATTGCTCCCGGATCTGATCGTCTTTCCCGCCCTTGCAGTTGCGCTGGCGACATCGCCGTTCCAACCCCATCTCAGCAACTGGGACGGAGCAGCAGGCGCTGCGCTTGGCTTCTTCGTTTTCCTGCCTTTATGGGGATGGGCCCAGTTCACCCGACGGCAGGAAGTAATGGGGTTCGGCGACGTCAAGTTCACTGCGATGATGGGCGCTGCCCTGGGCCTCCAATTCCTGGGCGTTGCGCTCTATGCGGGAGTCATCGTGGGGGGCATCGTTGCGGCAGGGTTATTCGTCGTCATGCGTGGCAGGAGACCACGTGTAATTCCGTTTGGAACGTTCCTCGCTGCCGGCGGCCTTGTCGCACTTTTCTCCGGACGCCCGATCGTCGACTGGGCGCTTCGAGTTCTGGGCTGATCCATCGTATGCCGCTGCGCGTTGCCACTTACCCGGTCGGATCGTTTTCGACGAATGCCTACGTCGCCGCCGCGGAAGGCTCCAGCGAATGCGTCGTGATCGATCCCGGCGCCGAAGGAGCGCGCATCGTGGCTGCAATACGATTCCTGGGGTTGACGGTACGGTTCATTTTGACGACACACGGCCACGGCGATCATACGGGCGGTGCAGCGACCGTAAAGCGCGAGCTCGGAGGCCTTTACGTCGTCCACGAGGCGGACGCCGGCCAGGTTGCGCGACCGGACGACTGGATCGTCGCGATGTTACCAGGCTTCGAACAGCCTCCAGAGATCGATGTGAAGATTCACGGTAACGAAACGTTACGAATCCGGGGACTGGATATCAACACCATTGCTACTCCAGGTCACACTCCGGGAAGCGTCGGTTACTTTTGCGAAAAAGCCCTCTTTACTGGTGACACTCTGTTCAAGGGAAGCATCGGAAGGTTCGATCTGCCGGGAGGCGACGGCAAACAGGAATTGAACAGCATCCGAGAACGGCTGCTCACGTTACCGGGCGATACGGTAGTGCTTCCAGGGCATGGTCCCCGCACGTCTATCGAGCACGAAATTCGCAGCAATCCCTTCCTTCAGCCGGGTGCGATCGACGAACCTCGGTAACATTGTTCTGATATCAATTTTGAGACGATATCTGTGTAAACGTGCATCACTAAAAACGTGCTAAGATTTTCGCAAGTCGAAGAAATTCAACTTGGAGAGAGGCCGAATGAATATCGTCGACGCGGACCTGACAGCTCTCCGTAAAGCGGCGAAGCGGGGCCGGGTGCGCTCTGCTGAGACCCAGCAGCTGATCGACACGATCGACAGCCTGGACCCGGGTGAGGCAAAGGCGGTTGTCCTCGGCCGTAACGAAAAGGCTGAAAAGGTCCGTGCCCGGGTGGCCTACGCGGCCAAGATCGTCGGGAAGCCGCTGCAGATTGCGATCGCCGAGGACCGCGTGCTCTTCGCCCTCAAAGAGGTCAAGCGCCGCAGGGGCCGCCCGCGGAAAAACCCGTAGCCGAGTGTCGCTCTGAGTCCCGAATCTTGTCGGGACGAAGAGCCTCAGCGTGCGCGGCTGGCGGCCTCGGCAATCGCTCGTTCAGCCATTACCTGCGTCAGGTGCTTCCTGTAGTCGCCTGATGCATGAACATCGCTATTGAAGTCGGCGATCGCTGCGCCGGCCCGGCTCGCTGCCCTGCGCATCACCGCGGGTGTCAACTCCTTCCCGATCAGAATCCGCTCCGCGCGCTTGCCCCTCACCGGTTTCGGCCCCGCGCCGGTGATCGCCAATCGCGCCCCGGTGCACACGCCTTTCGTGTCCACCGTGATCACGGCGGCTACCCCGACCACCGCGTAGTGTGAGGCCTTGTTCTCGAACTTCTTGTAGGAGGTGCCGGTCCGCGCCGGCAGGTTCGGAATGCGGATCGCCGTCAGGATTTCGTTCGGCCTGAGCGATGTCGCGAGCAGGTCGACGTTCAGCCTGTCGACGCTGATCCGCCGCTTCGCCCTGGCCGACTGCGCCTCGATCTCCGCTCCCAGGGCGAGGATTACGGCAGGCATGTCGCCCGCAGGGTCCGCGTGGGCGAGGCTGCCTCCCAGCGTGCCCTTGTTCCGGACCTGCGCGTCGGCGACCATGCCCGCCGCCTCGGCGAGCATCGGGAACCTGCGACGGACAAGGGCCGACGACTCGATCTGGTAATAGGCTG